>CAZNMG010000353.1:0-4670 GCA_964574075.1 uncultured Owenweeksia sp. | reverse complement strand
AGTAATTCCTGTATTCTCCCAGGATGCAGAAAAAGGCTACGGCTACAATGAAGAAACAAAACCTATGCTTAACACCTCTTATGGTTTTGTGCCATGGGGTGACCTTCACCACCTTGACATTTCTCAGACAAATGGAGAACTTGATGGCAGGTGGATCTTTACCCATGAGAACAATACCCCAAGGGTTGCAAGAATAGATCTTACTACTTTTGAAACTGTTGAGATCCTGGAGATCCCAAACAGTGCAGGTAACCACAGTTTTGCAATAACAGAAAATACCGAGTACCTCATAGCAGGTACAAGATTCTCTGTACCCTCCCCTCAAAAAGATATGTCTATTGAGGAAATGAAAGGTAATTTCAAAGGCCCTCTTACCTTTGTAAAAGTAGACCAGGAAAGCGGCGGAATGGAGATCGCATTCCAGGTGATCATGCCTGGATTCAGTTTTGACCTGGCCCACCCCGGAAGAAATGCCTCTCATGGATGGATGTTTGCGACTACTTATAATTCTGAAGAAGCAAACACCCTTATGGAAGTAAATTCCTCTCAAAACGATAAAGATTTTATTGCGGCGATAAACTGGAAAGTAATTGAAGAGTATGTAGCAAATGGTGGCGGTACAAGAATGACCGCAAATTATGCACATAATGTTCTGGATCATGATACCCATGTTGCCACATCTACAATGAAACAAGGAATTCTTACAGTAAATCCTTCAGAGATACCGGGAGCAGTATTCTTTATGCCTACCCCTAAATCTCCTCACGGTTGTGACGTAGATCCTACAGGTGAATACATCGTAGGAAGCGGTAAACTTGCTGCAGAACTTACCGTATTTTCCTATTCTAAAATGATAAAAGCTATAGAAGAAAAGAATTTTGACGGTGAAGTTTATGGTATGCCGATCTTAAACTACGATGCCGTTCTTGGCGGTGTGGTTAGAGAACCGGGTCTTGGACCATTACATACCGAATTTGACGGAAAAGGAAATGCTTACACTACCTTCTTCATATCTTCTGAAGTGGTTAAATGGAGTTTATCTGATTACCAGGTTATAGACAGGAAACCAACATACTATTCAGTTGGTCACTTAATGATCCCCGGTGGAAACTCACGTAAACCTTTCGGAAAATATCTTGTAGCAATGAACAAGATCACAAAAGACAGGTATTTACCAACAGGACCCGAGATGAACCATTCAGCCCAGCTTTATGACATTTCAGGAGATAAAATGGAATTGCTGTTAGATTTCCCAACTATTGGTGAACCTCACTATGCAGCTGCCATACCGGCATCTATCATAAAAGAAAATTCCAAAAAGATCTTCCGTCTTGATGAAAACGCGCATCCACACGCTGTAAAACGTGAGGCCGATACAAGGGTTGAAAGAAAAGGAAATGATGTACACGTATATATGACCATGGTAAGAAGCCATTTCTCACCAGATAATATTGAAGGTATCAAGGTAGGCGACAATGTTTACTTCCACGTAACAAACCTTGAGCAGGATTTTGATGTACCACATGGCTTCGCAATGCTTGGTGCAAATACTGCCGAGTTACTTGTTATGCCCGGTGGAACAAAAACGATGCTTTGGCAACCAAAACGTGAAGGTGTGTGGCCACTATACTGTACCGACTTCTGCTCTGCCCTACACCAGGAAATGCAGGGATACTTGAGGGTATCTCCCCGCGGATCCAATACTCCGATAGTTGCTACTACCGGTGAGTAAAATATAGGATGTGATTTATACAAGGCTGTTTCGGGACGCTACCCCGATTGAAAGAGTGATTGACCCGAAACAGCCTTTTTTACCTTGAAATTTAAAACCCACATGATGAAAGCTGCTCCCAGGATCATCACAATTGTAGCTGTAGCCTGCCTGCTGATGTTGTTCTTTTTTCCGCTTTGGCAGGTTACCCTGATAGCTCCCCAATATCCTGATGGGGTTACCATGTACATCTGGATCAATAAAATTACCGGCAGTGAGCCTGGTACATTACAAAACATCAACATCCTCAACCATTATGTAGGGATGCAGAAAATAGAACCCGATAGTATTCCGGAGCTTACATATTTCCCCTGGGTGATTGCCGCCCTGGCCTTGCTTGGCCTTGTTGCGGCTGCTGTAAACAAGAGTTGGCTTTATCTCAGCTGGGGAGTGGTATTCCTTATTTTAGGAATTGCCGGCATCTACGATTTTTACCTGTGGGAGTATGATTACGGCCACAACCTTGATCCAAAAGCTCCCATCAAGGTGCCGGGTCAGAGTTATCAGCCCCCTCTTTTTGGTTCCAAAATGCTTTTGAATTTTAATGCAATTTCTTATCCCGCTACGGGAGGCATTTTTATGGGCATTGGTTTATTCCTTGCTTTTGTTGCCTACTGGTTCCGGAAAAGGTTTTCGGGAAAAAAGACAACTGCACCGGACAAACCGTCAAAACCCTCGCGGATGGACAAGATGAGCATTCAACCCGCTCATTAATAAAAACAGGGGCAGGTTATGCTTTTCGACCTGCGCCAGCTAATACCCACAATTTATGAAAAGCCAACCTCGCCTGATGAGCGAGAATAAAACCCACAACATCATGAATACAATAAAAATAATGATCATAGGCCTGGCACTGCTCATGGTGGCTGGCTGCGAACCCAAGGCAACACCAATCGAATACGGCCAGCAGGCCTGCGATTATTGCCGCATGAGTATAGTTGATGAGCGCTATGCCGCCCAGCTGGTAAGTGGAAAAGGTAAAACCTTCAGCTTTGATGCCATGGAATGCATGATCAACTATAAGAATGAAAATAAGGATGCCCATTGGCACATGGAGCTGGTAACGGATTACAACCAACCCAGGCAGCTCATTCCTGCCAGTGAGGCCATTATAGTGAGAAGTAAAAATCTTCCCAGCCCCATGGGCATGTACCTTACGGCTACAGGCACCGAAGAAGAGGCCAAAGCCCTGGTGGAAGAAAATGGCGGGGAGATATATTCTTACCCAAAGTTGGCCGATGGCCTTGAAAATTTACCGGCACTATGAAAAGGTATTTGGTTGTTCTGATCATAGTTGTGGGTTGGAGTGTGACCGCTCATTCCAAAGAGTGGGAAGTGGGTTCCTCTCTGGCGGTCACCTCCATTTCACAAGCCATTGCAGCGGCAAACCCATTTGATACCCTCTGCATAAATACCGGTCATTATAATCCGGGCCAGGCCATTGTAATTGATAAGCCGCTTACCCTTATCGGGTGCGGTGAGGTGATCATCACTGCGGCAAAGAGTAGCGGCATTTTTGAAGTACGGGCAGATTCTGTAACCATCTCCGGTCTTACCTTACGGGATGTTGAAAAGAGCTACACCAAGGATCTGGCAGCCATCTGGGTGGATTACTCCAGCTACTTTACCATTTCAGAAAACACCATTACTGATTCCTTCTTTGCGATTTTTTGCACCAAGGCCAAGAACGGTGTTATCAAAAACAACAATATTACCGGCAATGCCGTGCAGGAGTATTCCTCTGCCAACGCCATACACTTGTGGTACTGTGACAGTATGAGCATCAGCAACAATATGGTGGAGCACCACCGCGATGGCATTTACCTTGAGTTTACCGATAATTCCACAGTTTCAAACAATATCAGCCGCCACAACCTGCGCTACGGTTTGCACTTTATGTTTAGCAATGATGATGTCTACCAAGGCAATACCTTTATTGATAATGGCGCGGGGGTGGCGGTGATGTTTAGCGATCACATCGAGATGATCGAAAACAACTTTCTGGAAAACTGGGGACGGGCTTCCTACGGGCTTTTGCTAAAGGAGATTTACGACAGCCGTATTGTAGGGAATGTCTTTAACAAGAATACCATTGGTATATTCAGTGAGGGGAGCAGTCGTGTTTCCTTTACGGAAAATGAGTTCAGCGGAAATGGCTGGGCCCTGAAAATGCGTGGAAGCTCCATGGATAATGATCTCAGCCGGAATAATTTTATCGGCAACAGCTTTAATGTGGCTACCGATGCCAAAACAGATCACAACACTTATCACCACAATTACTGGGATGATTACGAGGGTTATGACCTGGATAAGGATGGGATTGGAGATGTGCCCCACCGGCCGGTAAACCTGTTCAGCTACCTGGTGTCGCGCATTGATGAGAGCATTATTTTATTGAGAAGTTCATTTATAGAAGTGCTCAATTTTACAGAGCGGATGGCGCCTGCGGTTACTCCCACTAATCTCATTGACAAAGAGCCGATGATGCGGCCTGTTAAGTTGCAGCACTCTGATGATGATCGAGCAGATATTAGCCGGCCTCCACAGGTTGGCACTTAAAACCCACAAACAACCATGATTAAATTCACCAATATTAAAAAGAACTTTGGCAGGCAACAGGTTTTGCACGGCATTGACCTGGAGTTTGACAAGCCTGGAATCTATGCACTGTTGGGCCCCAATGGCTCCGGCAAAACCACTCTCATTAAATCCCTGATGGGAATGGTGCACCCCACCTCAGGTGAAATTTCCTTTAATGGTAAAGTCAGTAAAGGCAATGAGTACCGTAAACATATCTCATACCTGCCACAGATCGCACGTTTTCCTGAAAATCTTACAGTTGCCGAATTCCTTGATTTTATAGAAAACATACGAGGGAAGGCGCAGCGCAAGGAGCGGC
>CAZNMG010000352.1:0-2514 GCA_964574075.1 uncultured Owenweeksia sp. | reverse complement strand
GCTCACAGGAGCCGGTTTTCTCACCTATGTGGGCCATTTGGGGGCTTCGCTGGTATATGAGCAGGCAGCCGGGGTAAACATACCCGATGCGGATTGCAGCGGATTTTAAGAAGAATGATTTTCATTGTCAGGCTGAGGGTTCAAATGCATACATCCAATTTGAAACGAATCGAAGCTTGAAAGACAGGTTTTTCTTCCCTGTCCATTCCTGTTCAGAATTTTTTGAGCCTCTCTCAGAATCCTCCCCATTCCACTCCCGCTCCTTACCTTTGGCGCCATGAAAAAAACAAGGGTGGGCATCAATGGTTTTGGCCGTATCGGACGTTCTTTTGCGCGGGTTATTCTCAAGTACCCGGAAATAGAACTGGTAGCCGTAAACGACCTTGCCACCACTGCAAACCTGGCGCACCTTCTCAAGTATGATTCGGTACATGGCCGATTTCCTGCAGACGTTGCTGTAGTGAATAAAGATGAAAATGCAGAAGCTCTCCTGATTGCCGGCAGGGAAGTAGCGGTTTATCACCAAAAGGAGCCGGGTTCCATTCCCTGGCATAATCATGAGGTGGACGTGGTGATAGAATCGACCGGCCGGTTTAAGAACAAAATTTTGGCAATGCCCCATATCACAGGGGGTGGTGCCCAAAGGGTGATCATCTCAGCTCCACCTTCGGATGATACCAAAACCATTGTGCTGGGGGCCAATGATCACGAGCTTTCCAGGGAAGACCTGGTAATTTCAAATGCCTCCTGCACCACAAATTCTGTAGCGCCATTGCTAAAGGTGGTGGACGACCTGTGCGGAGTGGAGCACGCCTTTATCACTACCATTCACAGCTATACCACCGACCAGCAGATACAGGATGGCCCGCATAAAGACTTCCGCAGGGGGCGTGCGGCAGCCGAAAGTATTGTCCCCACCAGTACGGGAGCGGCAAAAGCTATTACCAAAATATACCCCGAACTCGAAGGGCGTATTGGCGGGGCGGGTATCCGCGTGCCGGTCCCCGATGGCAGCCTTACGGATATGACCCTTACGGTAAAACGGCCCACTACAGTGGGGGAGATCAATGCGGCATTTAAAAAAGCTTCAGAAGAAGGTCCTTTTAAAAAGTACCTGGGCTATACGGCTGATCCCATAGTTTCACGTGATGTGATCGGCAGCCCCTATTCCGTGCTGTTTGATGAGGAACTTACGGCAGTACTGGGCCCCATGGTAAAAGTGGTGGGATGGTATGACAATGAGATGGGCTACAGCCATCGTCTCGCTGACCTTATTATGAAGCTTCAGGAATTGGAGTGAAGCCTCCCGGCCATAGAGCCGGATTTCACACTGATTTCACCCTCCTCATGAGACACCGGCTATCCGCAAGCTACGGCTGGTGTATTGTTAGTGTTAACGGATTCGGCTCTTTTTGGATTGGTTCCTGGTGATTGATGAAAGGTTCTCATTTAGACCTCCGGACATAGAGCCGGATCTCAGGCAAAATAAAAGCCGCTACATTTCTGCAGCGGCTCTTTCAATAGTTTTTAATAAGATCAGCTCTTCGCTAAAACCTCTTTTAGTTTAGCCTCCAGCTGAGGGCCACGCAATTTCGTTGCAATGATGTTGCCTTCGCGATCTACCAACACCGTGTAGGGGATTCCCTGAAAACCGAATTGTTGTACCACCTCGGAACTCCAACCCTTGAGGTCGCTTACGTGGGTATCCCAGGTAAGACCGTCCTGTTCAATCGCCTGTACCCATTGTTCCTTGGGGTTTTGTTGCTGTGGCAGCCCGTCAAGCGACACACTGAAAACTTCAAAACCCTGGTCCTTATACTCGTTGTACATCCGCACCAGGTTTGGGTTTTCCATGCGGCAGGGGCGGCACCAGGCAGCCCAGAAATCCACGAGCACAACCTTACCTTTGAGGTCAGAAAGCTTCATGATCTCCCCATCAGGGTTGGGTAAGGCAATTTCAGGAGCAGGCTTGCCCGTTCCCACATTTTTCTGAATTTCCTCCATCTGTTTTTGCACAGCTACCTGCTCGCGCAGCTTTTCCACATTTTCGAGAAAGTTCTTTGTGATGCTCAGGTTCGGATGTTTCTCCTTAAGGCCATCTGCCACTTTTTCCACGTACTCAAATTCCTCCTGCGGAGAGATCACAGGATTTTGGCCAATAGCCTGTGAAAAGATGAAGACGTTGGCAATACTGCTTGGGTTTTCATCGATCATTGCCTTATACTTATCGGCAGCATCATTCATAATATCCTGAAAGGCCGAGTCGAGTTGCACCTTGGTTTGTGCAAAACCCGGATCCTGCTGGGCATTCTGAAGAATGGCGCCAAGGCTATCCACCTCTTCCATGGCCTCTTCCACTACGGTATTGATCCTCTTTACCCGCTCGGACTCTTCGCTGCCGGAAACTTCGTAAGAACCCTCCATCTCTTCAACATTAATATCGAGCTCCACCACTTCGCCAGGTGTTATAAAAAGTGGAATAGGGAATTGCTCGCTGGCATAAAGAAAATAAAG
>CAZNMG010000351.1:0-2504 GCA_964574075.1 uncultured Owenweeksia sp. | reverse complement strand
CGAAGGATGAGAGAACGAATTTTTCCCAGGCACCCTTCGATACTATTCTTCCTTCGTCAGAATCACTCAGGGTGACACGGGCCTGTGGTGAAGGCGCGAGTTACATCAAAACAGAGGAGCAGAGCTCGCGGAGTTTGGCAGAGGTTTTTAATTAATATTTTCTTCCCTACAAAGCGGAGCATCTGTCATCCTGAGTGCCACGCAGCAGGCGCGGTGTATCGAAGGATGAGAGAAGGAATATGTCGACCACCATTCGATTCGAACCTTCCCTCATTAGAATTACTCAGGGTGACCCCGAAGTCGGCTGCCCCGATATGATATCTCCGCTAATCTCTGCATCTTAGCGTCCTCAGCGTTGAAGTAAAACTCCGGATTAAGTTGAATCAACATATCCCTCATCCCTTCTGTAAATCCCTCATATGCAAACACAACCTCAGTACATAGAAGAACAGACTTTTGATGGAAGCGACTTCACACAAAAACCGCTGCCTAAAGGGGAATTCGAAAATTGCATTTTCAACAGCTGCAACTTTGCAGATAATGATCTTTCAGGATTCAAGTTTATAGACTGCCTCTTCAACGGTTGCAATCTGAGTCTGGCCAAACTGAGCCATACCGTATTGCGGGATATCACCTTCAAGGACTGTAAAATGCTGGGTCTGCGATTTGATACCTGCAGTGATTTTGGTCTCTCCTTTTCGTTTGGGGGTTGCCAGCTTAATCACTCCTCGTTTTTCAGGACAAGGCTCAAAAACACCACCTTCAGAAATTCGGAACTGGTGGGAACCGACTTTGCCGAAAGTGACCTGACCAATGCCGTGTTTGACGAATGTTCTTTAGCTGAGGCCGTTTTCGAACATACCAAACTCGAAAAAGCCGACTTCCGCACCGCTCACAATTATTCGATTGATCCCGAACGGAACCAGATTAAAAAGGCTAAATTTTCAATTGCTGGTATTTCAGGACTTTTGGACAAGTATGATATTGTTATCGAAAAATGATTCCGGGAAGATCACCCAGTAAAAAACCTATAACATGACGACTTTAGTAGTAGGAGCGAGTGGGGCAACGGGCAGGCGGCTTATAGAACAGCTGATTGCCCGGGGCGGGAAGGTGAAAGTGGTGGCACGGTATCCGGAAAAATTGCCCTTATCGTGGAAAAATAACGGGCTCGTATCTATAATCGAAGCGGGCGTCACTGAAATTACGGAGGATGAAATGGCCGGGCATATTAAGGATTGTCAGGCGGTGGCCTCATGCCTGGGTCACAACCTTACATTGAAGGGCATTTATGGAAAACCCCGGAAACTGGTGACTGATGCCGTTCACCTTTTCTGTGCCGCTATTAAAAGGAATCAGCCCGAAAAACCGGTAAAGCTGGTGTTGATGAATACGGCCGGCAACAGAAACCGGGACTTGAACGAGCCCGTTTCATTCAGGGAAAAACTGGTAATCGGAATACTGCGCTTATTGCTACCACCACATCCTGACAATGAAAAAGCGGCAGACTATCTACGGGTAAATGTTGGTCAAAATAATCCATACATAGAATGGGTGGCGGTACGTCCCGATAGTTTAATTGAAGAGGATATTGTAACCGACTATGAGTTGTTTGCTTCACCCATAAGGAGTGCCATTTTTAATGCAGGCAAAACCAGCCGCATTAATGTGGGGCATTTTATGGCGAGGCTAATAACCGAAAACGGAACATGGAATGAATGGAAGGGGCAAATGCCGGTTATTTATAATGCGGAGCATGGAAAGTCTGTTTAGCCCCAGGGTCCCCATCGGTTTCGATACAATTTCTCCCTGAGGTCGAGATCACTCAGCATTGACACTGCTTGATGTGGGTATCATCCGGAGTGGCCCCGCCATAAGCTGGGGTGTATCGAAGGGCTAGAAGGATGATTTTCTTCCGTAGCACTGGTTCCGGGCACTCATTTCCTGAAATTCAGTATTATTGATCAACCAAATCTTTTCACCTGAAAGCTTCCGTAGCACATACCTTCGAACTCAATGAGTGCCCTGCCTGCCGCACGCCATTTAAAGGGAGGTTTTGCTATCATTGTGGCGAAAAGAAACTGGAACGGGAAGAGATGACCCTCAGGTATTTTTTTGGCTCCGTATGGAATGCGCTCACCTTTACAGATGTGAAGTTTCAGCGAACCATCGGTGCACTGCTTTTTAAACCGGGCAAGCTCACCAGCGAGTATTTTGCCGGAAGACGAAAGCTCTTTATGGCGCCCTTAGCCCTGTTCTTTTTTATAAACCTGGTATATTTTCTGTATCAGCCGGTGGATGCATTGAATAGTTCCCTGGCCTCCCAGACTTCAGGGCAGACTTACAGCGGTTGGGCCAGTCAGGTGGTGAGCGAGCATATTAAAAACAACCGGCTGGATATCCGGGAATTTACCCTTACCTACAACCAAATGACTTCACAGGTGAGTAAACTCTTCCTGGTGGTGTTCGTCTTGTTTTTTGGCGTAGGCACTGCCCTCATAAAC
>CAZNMG010000350.1:0-3021 GCA_964574075.1 uncultured Owenweeksia sp. | reverse complement strand
CAGTGATAATACCTTCCCCATATGATTTCCTGCGGCTATGGTATCGCCAATATTAAAGGGCCTGTTGAAAGCGAGGATGATACCTGCCAGAAAATTTGCTCCAATATCCTGAAAGGCCAGGCCGATGATCAAAGCGCCCACTCCCGCGCCTGCCAGCAAACCTCCTGCAATTCCTGTTAGGCCCATTACATGAAAAGCCAACAAAATGCCAACCAAGGCGAGGATGAACCGCACAATTTTAGAGAGAAAGATGCTGAGCAGCGGATCCTTCATGTGCCTGCTTATTCTCCGCTGAAACAGACCAGACAGCCAGCGGGAAAAGATAAAGGCAAAAATGAGAAGAAGGAGCCCAAACAATAGTTCGGGAACATTCTGCAGAAATGCGCGCCAGTATGCAAGCAAGTTGGTTTTAATTACTTCCAGTACATCCATGGGTTAAATGACCCTATTTATTATTAAAATGTTTGCTCACATATGAGGAGGCCTTTAATTTTCAGGAATACAACCGATGGTTTTGAGAAGAAAAACTCCATATCACGGTTTTTCACCCCTGGAATACTGCCAGCGGAAAAGCACCTTTTGCGCTTCGCGATTCAGGAGTTCTTTAGCGAGAGCTGACACTGCATCTTCGGCTTCAAGGCATTTGTGGGCTTTGGCTTCATTGAGATCCACCCTGTAGAGCAGCTCGGTAAGGCGGCTGGTATGGATGGCCTCTTCCACACATTTTTCAATCTGTTCCAAAATTTGCTCAATCCGTAAATTGGATAGGTCTATGAGGAAATCCTTTTCGAGCTGGTACAGAAGTGCTGTTTGCAGCTCAACATTATGAGAATGTATGCCAAGCATCAGGGGCCAGTTCAGATGTCTCTCCGTATCAGCCATTCGGCAAATTTTGCCAGTTCGAGTTTTACAGCCGCGTTGCCTGTTACTTCATCAAGGTTTGTCAATGCTTCCCTGTAGTAAGCTTCCATTTTGGAGGTAGCGTATTCTGTGGATCCAAGCTCATTAAAAAGTTGTGAAATGGCGGCTATTTTCTCTGGGTCCGAATTATAGTTCCGCCTGAGGATTTCTTGTTGGTCGGCTGAGGCATTGCCAAGAGCATGAATCATCAGCAGGGTTTTTTTATCATGTAGAATATCGCCCCCCTGTGTTTTGCCAAACTTTGAATTATCGGCAAAGGCATCCAATAAGTCATCCTGTATTTGAAAGGCAATGCCAATGCTTTCGCCAAAGCGGTACAGTTTATCCGCCTCCGAAGGTGCAGCGCCTCCCACGAGGGCCCCGATTTTTAATGCGCAGCCCAGTAGGACAGAGGTTTTTAACCGGATCATTTCCAGGTAGTCCTCTTCCCTAATGTGGTCGGCTGTCTCAAAGTTTAGATCATATTGCTGCCCTTCACACACTTCAAGGGCGGTTTTTGAAAACACCTTCAAAACAGCAGGAAGAATAGCTGCATCTATGGCCGCCAGGTACTGGTATGACTGTACGAGCATGGCATCGCCAGAAAGTATCGCCACATTGGTATTCCATTTTTCGTGCACCGTTTTTTGCCCCCTGCGAAGTGTGGCCTTATCCATTATGTCATCGTGCAGCAGCGAGAAGTTGTGGAAAACTTCAATGGCAAGTGCAGGCATGAGCGCGTCTTCCGCCTTCCCGCCAGCGAGTGCACAGGCAGCCAGTGTAAGGGCCGGCCTTAGTCGCTTTCCACCAAGCGACAGAATGTAGGAAATAGGCTCGTAAAGCTCACCCGGCTGCCGGTCAAAATCCTGCCGCGATAGTGTGTTTTCGAAAAGGCGTGTGTAACGCTCCATTAGTTATGTTGCAATAATAGAAGACGTTGCTACTCTTTTATAACCGTTATTTCAAGTATTATCCAATTTTCCCCGGCTGAATCCAATACAACTGAAGCATCGAGGTCAAGCTGAAAAGTGACGTTGATAGTTTGCCCGGGTGAGGGTGATAGACTGGCAGCGGTAAAGTCATCAAAACGTGACGGCTGATTTAATAAAATAGTGTCTTGGTTTTGCACCACGGTAAAAGGGGAAAAACCAAAATCAAACCCATTGATTGGTTCAGGTTCAATTTCCGAAGAGCCCAAAGCAAATGTTTGGTTTTGCGCCAGGCTGGTCTCAACCTCTTTTGGGTCAAGGTACACGGTGCGAATCCCCTTGTTGTCCTCAACAATGCGATGGGCCCTGGTATATTCAAAGGTAAATTGGGCGAAATCAAAATTCTGAGATGGCATTACAACCATTTTATAGTTAATAGTCGCATTTTCGGGAACGTCCTCCGTACACCCAATCATTAGCAGCGCCAACATGGCAATAAAAATCTTCTTCATTTTTTTCTTTTCAGAATTCGCTTTTGGCAATTTTAATTAAATTCGGTCACCTTCCAAAAACTGCATCAGGTATTGGCCGTATCCACTTTTTAGCAGAGGCTGGGCAAGGGCTTCCAGTTGACCGGCATCTATAAATCCCTGTTTATAGGCGATCTCTTCGATACAGCCGATCTTCAGCCCCTGACGCTCTTCAATTACCTGCACAAACTGTGCGGCCTGCATAAGACTGTGAAAAGTACCGGTATCAAGCCAGGCTGTGCCCCGGTCGAGGATGCCTACGTGTAGCTCCTTTTTTTGCAGGTAGGATCTGTTCACATCCGTAATTTCATACTCACCTCGTGGTGAAGGCTTCAGGTTTTTAGCGATTTCCACCACCTGGTTATCATAAAAATACAATCCCGGTACCGCGTATCTCGATTTCGGTTTTTCCGGTTTTTCCTCTATTGAAAGGGCCTTGAAATTGGCATCAAACTCTACAACGCCATACCGCTGCGGGTCCGAAACCTGATAGGCAAAGACAATTCCTCCCTGGGGATTTTTGCTCTCCTTGAGCAGCCCCTCCATCTCGGTACCATAAAAAATATTGTCGCCCAATACCAGGGCTACACTATCATTACCTATAAAATCCTCACCCAGCACAAACGCCTGGGCAAGGCCATTAGGCTCTTCCTGAATGGTGT
>CAZNMG010000349.1:0-8179 GCA_964574075.1 uncultured Owenweeksia sp. | reverse complement strand
TCCACGGCCCGTTCCATAAGTTGGAGTGAGGTTATGGGCTCATTTTCAATGGTAAAGCGGTCAGCTTCCCTGATCTGACTGGCGGAGAAGATCTTCATGGATGGCTAAAACTTGTTTCAGAACAGATTCAGTGTAGTCATTCCGTACAACATAATCAGCCCGGGCAAGTTTTTGTTCCTCGGGCCACTGATGGTTCATTCGCTCCACAACCTGTTCCCGTGTTACACCATTCCGCTGTACCACCCGCTCTATACGCATCTCACTGGGGGCCGTTACCACAACTATTTTATCACAATCGTGGTAAGATCCACTTTCAAATAAAATTGCCGCCTCACGCATTACATAGGGAGCCTCAGAATGGCGGAGGTGCCATTCCCTGAAGTGGCGTGCAACAGCCGGATGAATAATTGACGTTACGTCCTGAAGGATTTCTACTTCATTGAAGATGACGGACGCCATATACGGGCGATCAATTTTTCCGTTTACCAGGACTTTTTCACCCAGAACCTGAACAAGGTTTTGCTGCACCTGTGGGTCCTCATCAATAATATTCCGGGAAACATCATCGGCATGGAAGACAGGAATACCCAGGTGATGAAAAACAGCTGCAACTGTAGTTTTGCCGCTGCCAATACCTCCTGTGATACCTACAATCATTTTTCCGTAAGGATATACTCAACCTTCCGCGGGTTGAGTTGCGTTTGTCGTACAAGGGCGGGAACTGATTCCAGTTGCACTTCAATGAAGCGGTTGCCCTCCTCTATCTTCTTAAGATCAACAAAGGCCGAAAAATCCTCTTCGGAGACTTTTGAAAAATCCTCCACTGCAATTCTGTAGGTAACGGCCACCTTATCGGGTACCAGTGTAATGGCATATCCAGGTGGTAACCGTACCACATCTATTGGAATTTCGACAGTACGTTCGGTAAGGCTTGTAAATCGAAGATTCACCTCCACCTGGCGGGCGGAAAATTGCAGATTAGTGTTTTTCGGAAGCTGCAGAGGAACCTGAAGCTGCACGCTGTCACTTTCGGCAGTAAGGGCTACAGGGAAGGTAAAAATTGAATCCACATCCTGCATTTCCTTTGCAGTACCCCACACGGTAACAGAATCGGGATTCAGTTTAGGATCGCGGTAAAGGGTTTTGAAACTTGAATATTCCTTATTGCCTTTCAGGTAAACCTTAAAACGCTTGCTCTTTATTGGGCTGAAATTAAAAACCACCTCTTCGGGCTCGATATCCAGCACTTCCACATCAGCAGCAAATTGATTGCTCACCTGCTCAAGGTGTAGTTCTGTATTCCAAACAAAGCGGTTGGAGTCCAGCTCCTCAAGTCCGCTTACATCTATAGCTATAGTTTGAAAACTCCTTAGCTTATGCTTCAAAATTTCAAAGCCCTTGCCCCGCAGCTTCACTTTTACCTCAGACAGCGGCTTGTTGAGCAACCTCTTGTCTTCAGGAATGGAAACATATTCCACAGGAAAGCGCACTACCGCCTCATAGCCTTCCTGCGAAAGTTTTATAAGGCACCATAGAAATATCGACAGGAACAGGAAAAACAATTTGGCCGAGGTATTACCGGTAATAACCGGCTTCGAAAGTTTTCGAAACCACTCCAGCAAATTATTTTTCTTTTCGGGCATAAAATAAAAACGGGCACTAAGGCCCGTTTTGTTTACTTATCTGATTTAACTTCCTTGGTGACTTCCTTATCGGCTTTTTTATCGGCTTTTTTATCAGGTTTCACCTGGTACACATCGCTCATCTGCTTATTGATGGCGCTGCGCTCGACCTTTAAACGGCTGTTTTCCGATTCGAGGATCAGGGTTGTTTCATCGATACTGAGGATCTTACCGTGAATGCCGCTGGTAGTAACCACCCGCATGCCTTTGGCAATTTCCTTTTGAAACCTGCGCTCTTCCTTCTGCTTTTTGATTTGGGGACGAAAGAAGAAGAAGTACATCACCAGTATTACCAAAAGTAATGGTAGAAGCGAACCTAAACCACCACCTCCGGCTTGTAAAAAAATAGTTAATATCATCGAGTATGTTTAAGAATTGGGAACTTCAGCGCCAGTTGCCGCAGCGGGCTGTTCAGCATTGGGCTGCACCTGTGCAGTAATGCGAAGCACCTTGGTATTGGGAACAGTATTCGCATGGATCTTTACCTCCTTGGTTTGCATACCAGGCTTGCCTGAGCTGTCAAACACTACGTGGATGCGACCTTCCTCACCGGGAGCAAGCGGCTCACGTGGCCATTGAGGAACCGTGCAACCACAGCTTCCCTCAGCATTGGAAATAATAAGTGGCGCATCACCGGTATTGGTAAACACAAAGTCGTGCTCCACTTTAGCTCCTTCCTGGATCTGGCCAAAGTCATGGCTCTCATTCTGGAAGCTAAAAACGGGTGCGCCTTCATTTTCAACAGTAGTCGCGTCAACGGTTTCTTCCTTTTCCTCTCCTTCAATTTTACTTGAAGCACTATTGTTGCAAGCGGTAAGACTTGCGAAAAGCAGTCCTGTTAATGCGAATGCTAGTTTCTTCATCATGTATGGTTTTAAAAATTAAGTGTTACGTGGCCTCAAAAATAATGCTAAAGAAGTCCCCTGCCAATTTTTCGGATATCTCCTTTCTCTATTAGTTCTGCTTTCACCTTATCGAGTACGCCATTTATAAAGTTTCCGCTCTTGGGGGTACTGTATTCCTTGCTGAGTTCGATGTATTCATTCAGGGTAACCTTTACTGGGATTTCCTGAAAATGGATGAGCTCGGCAATAGCAAGCTTCATAAGGATGATGTCAATGAGAGCGATGCGATCAAGCTCCCAATGCTGGGCCTTGTCATGTATCAGACGTTCGTACTCATCACTGCGGGTAATACACTTTTGGTAAAGTGTACGCGCAAATTCCAGGTCATCCGCATCCTTTATCAGGCGGGGAAGGTTACTATGTTCGTCACTTTGGCTGGAAAAGCCTTTAATAGTTTTAGCCACCATCATCTGTGCAGCATCCAGATCATCTGACCAGTGTAGATCACTATCTTCATAGATCTGGTGAAGGGAATCATTGCTAACTATAAAGGTGCCGTACAGGAATTTTACGATTTTCTTATCCTCCTCAAGGGATGAGGGGGCCGAAAGATACTTCTCGAATTCGGGCGTTTTTACAAATTTCTTGAAGATGCGCCTGAGCAGGTCACGCTCCTCGCGCCAGCTGATGGTATTTTCCTCCACCTTCTTCTGAAAGTCAATATTGGAGCGAAGCCAGTTGAGGAAACAGTTTTCGGTAAAGCGGGTGGGCGGGTTGAGATCTTCAGCCGAAGGAAGTTTCTTGCTTTTTCTTCGCTCAATCTCATCCTCAGCTATCCGCTGGATGTCTGTCAGCACTCTGAGCTCGTAGAGGTATAACTCATAAATGTTCTCAATACTTTCATTTAACCTTTTTGCGCCCCTGGCCATATCGGCACCCGGATTTTGAAAGTATTCATATAAGGCATGCAATACCTTGATGCGAAGATGTCTGCGACTCAGCATGGCCGGTTATAGTTTTTCAAGCGTTTGCTAATTCCTGCTTTTTGCGCGCCACGCGCTCTTCGGCTACCTGCAGGGCAGCCTGGTGTGTGGTCACGTTCTTCTCCTCCGAACGCTTCATAATGTCGAGAGTGGTGTTGTAAATATTTTCGGTGCGCCTCAAGGCCTCTTCCTGATCGTAGTGAGCAATTTCGCGGTACACATTGATGAGCCCTCCGGCATTGATCAAAAAGTCAGGCGCATAAAGAATATTGCGCTCCTTCAACATCTGGCCATGCTTGTTTTCATCAGCAAGCTGGTTGTTGGCAGCACCCGCAATTATTTCGCAGTTCATCATGGGAATGGTAAGATCATTGACCGTGGCACCAAGGGCACAGGGTGCATACACATCCATATCAATCTTAAAGATATCGTCTCCGCGATGCACATCGGTTTTATACGAACTGGAAATTTGCTGAATGCGGTCTTCGTGAATATCGTTTATAGTGACCAGCGCACCTTCTTCCACCAGGTGCTTTACGAGGGTTTCACCCACGTGGCCTATTCCCTGCACAAATACCTTTTTGCCGGCAAGGCTGGCATTTCCCCAGCGGTGTTCGGCTGCGGCCTTCATACCCATATACACGCCATAGGCAGTGACTGGTGAAGGATCACCACTACCTCCCATTGACTCAGGAATGCCCGTTACATGATCCGTCTCGAGCTTCACCATTTCCATATCGTGGGTGTTGATGCCTACATCCTCCGCAGTAATGTAGCGGCCGGAAAGAGAATTTACATACTGGCCAAATTTCCGCATCAATTCATCAGTTTTGTCCTTGCGGCTGTCGCCAATGATCACGGCTTTGCCACCACCCAGGTTCAGGCCAGAGATAGAAGCCTTAAAGGTCATACCCCGTGAAAGGCGCAGTACATCGCGAATGGCATCAGACTCATGTTTATATTTCCACATGCGGGTACCGCCAAGGGCCGGCCCCATAATAGTACTGTGTATGCCTATTATGGCTTTAAGACGGGTTTCTTCATCATTACAAAATACCACCTGCTCATGTCCCAAAAAAGACTGTGTGCTAAAGACGGCACCTTCAATGGTGGATTCACTCACTCTGCCAGTATCGCTCATCGTAAGAATTGATAAGGTAATATAAAGTTAAAAGAGATTTAAGCTCTACTTTTGAAAGCTCAAAAACTAACCTAAAGAGGTTTTTGTTTCGCGCTGCGAAAGTAACCGAAATTTCTGAGGAAACAATCCAAATGGGCTCTCTTAAAGCACTCAACAAGTATCTTTACAAGTACCGGAAGCGCCTTCTGCTGGGCACTTTGTTCGTTACTATTTCGGTGATCTTCAGCATACTCCCGGCTGTATTTGTAGGGCGGTCATTTGATGTGGTCCAGGAGGCATTCAGCAACTATAATAACCCCTCCGCTGAATTTAACCTCAGCGATTTACGGAGTACGCTGGTCCTGTTTGGGATCATCATTATTGTGTCTTCCCTGCTCAAGGGCTTGTTTATGTTCTTTATGAGGCAAACCATTATAGTGGTGAGCCGCTACATTGAGTATGATCTGAAGAACGAGATCTATGAACAATACCAGCGGCTGTCGCTGGCCTTCTACCAGCGCAACAATACAGGCGACCTGATGAACCGCATCAGTGAGGACGTAAGCCGGGTGCGGATGTACCTGGGGCCGGCCATCATGTACACTATAAACGTGGGTATCTCCCTTATTATAATAGTGGCCATCATGTTTTCGATAAGTGTGAGGCTGTCGCTTTATGTGCTCATCCCATTGCCCATCCTCTCCATCGCCATTTATTATGTAAGCCAGAAGATCAACCTCAAAAGTGAGGAAGTGCAACGGCAGCTCAGCACCATAAGTACCCATGTACAGGAGGCCTTTTCGGGAATAAGGGTACTAAAGGCTTACGTACGCGAAAAAAATTCAATCGACACCTTTTCCAGTGAGGCCAATACTTACCTTCATAAAAATGAAGAACTGTACCGCATCAATGCCCTTTTCTTTCCGCTGATGATTCTCCTTATCGGGCTTTCCACCATACTCACCGTTTATATCGGAGGCCAGGAAGTAATGCGCGGCAATATTGATTTCGGTGTTATTCCGGAGTTTATTTATTATGTGAATATGCTCACCTGGCCTGTGGCTTCCATTGGATGGGTTACTTCACTGGTGCAGCGGGCAGCGGCTTCGCAAACGCGTATCAACGAATTTTTGCAGGTTACCCCCGAAATAAAGAACCACACCCTGGAACCCCTCAACCTGAAGGGCCAGATAGAATTCGAAAATGTGAGTTTCGACTATCCCGACACCGGTATAAGGGCGTTGAAGAATGTCTCCTTTAAACTGGAGGCCGGAAAATCTCTGGCTATCATTGGGAAAACCGGTTCCGGAAAATCAACCATTGCCACCCTGGTGGGAAGGCTGTACGAAGCGAGCGAGGGAGAGATAAGGATTGATGGAAAACCCATTCGCGAGGTAAATCTTTATGAGCTGCGCAGATCCATAGGCTATGTACCCCAGGAGGCTTTTTTGTTTTCGGACTCCATTGGCCGCAACATTGCCTTTGGCGTAGGGGATGTACCTTTTGAGCGGGTGGAAGGTGCGGCCAAAAATGCCGAGGTGCACAACAACATCACGGATTTTCCGAAAGGCTATGAAACGCGTGTGGGCGAACGGGGCATTACCCTGAGCGGGGGACAGAAGCAGCGCGTCAGCATTGCCCGGGCCATTATAAAGGAACCCAAAGTTCTGATCTTTGACGATTGCCTTTCGGCTGTTGACACTGAAACCGAAGAGAACATTCTCAACAACCTTAAGCGCCTGATTGAAAAACGCACCACGCTGATAATCAGCCACAGGGTATCATCCGTTAAAAATGCTGATGACATCCTGGTGTTGGAGGATGGAGCTATCATAGAGCAGGGCAATCATGATACGCTGATGGAGAAGGGCGGCTACTACAAACAGATGTATGAGCAGCAGTTGCTGGAGAGCACCAAAAAAGCAGTGTAGCGGATCCGTACGGTTGGCTGAAATTCCTTCTCTTTTGGATCACGACTTACCTCTCTGAGAATGACTTTGTTGAAATCTTTAGGCACTACTTCGCCCTGATTATTTGTTACTTCCATAATTTTTATAGATTTGCTCGCACCAGACAAATGTTTTGATGACTATGGATGATAAAGAGCAATACGGAAAAGAAGAGATTCATTCCAAAGTATTAAGAGCTGGCCGCAGAACCTACTTCTTTGATGTACGGGCCACCAAAGCCGATGATTTTTACCTTACCATCACGGAAAGTAAAAAGCACACCAATGACAATGGCAACAGCTTTTACAAAAAACATAAGATCTACCTCTACAAGGAAGATTTTGAGCAGTTTAAGGAATACCTGGCAGAGGTAACCGACTATATCATTCAGGAACGCGGTGAGGAGGTGATCTCCGATACCCACGAGCCGGACTTTCACAAGAAAAACGAAGACGATCCCGTAGAGGCAGAAACCAATCCCAAAGAGGTTACTACCGCCAAAGCTTTTACAGATGTAAGCTTTGATGATATTTAAGCACCTTTGATCATTTCATAATATCAGGAGCCGCCCGGTGAAAATCGAGGCGGTTTTTTTGTGCCCTGATTTAAAAGGTTTTAGCAGGTCCGATAATTCCTGCCCTTTCAAAATTTCAGAAATTCCTGTGCCTGCCGGGTAAGGGTGGAAAGAGTTTCGGCATGTTGAATTTCCCCCTCCACCATAAGTTCATCGAGTTGTGAGATGGGGATCTTCAACGAAAATACTTCTGCCCGCAGATGGTGCATTACATCGGTGAGATGATCCATGCCGCGGAGATTGCCCGCCCGGCCAGAGGCTACCCCCACCAGGGCCACTTTCTTCCCCCGCCATACTTTGGGTGGGATGGCATCCAGGAAAGCTTTGAAAATACCGGGATAGCTGCCGTTGTACTCGGGGGCGATGATCACAAAGCGGTTGGACGGAATTATTTTTTCGCGAACGATGTCTTCCAGACCATGACTGTCGCTCTCAAAAGTATTGGACATGAGAAAGCGCTGTGGTAAGGCATCCATCCGGAACACGCTCACCTCCTCCCCTTCCTTTTCGAGGATATTCCTATATTTTTCCACCACTTTGAGCGTTTGGTTTTGCGGGCGGTGAGTGGCGCAAATCACAGTTATCATCAGGTTGTTAAAAAATTATAGGGCCCCCATTCTTGCCTAAGCTTGCAGGCCCCGTTATTATTGTAATTTTAGAGTTTTGCCGCAGCAAAATTAATGATGCAAGGTACCGCCTGATTATCTTCTGATTAAGCGCCTGCTCATTGATTTTAAGCGTAAAGATGACAAACTTAATTTAATGCACATGGGAAAAACCATCGCTATTGCCAACCAGAAAGGAGGAGTGGGAAAGACCACCACGGCCGTAAACCTTGCCGCCAGCCTTGGCGTACTGGAAAAGAAAGTACTGCTTATAGATGCCGACCCTCAGGCAAATTCCACCTCAGCCCTTGGTTTTGATCCCGATAATATCACCCTGGGCACCTATCAGGTTCTCGAGCACGAGTGCAACGCCAGTGAGGTGATCTTAAAATCAAAGTCGCCCCACCTCGATCTCATTCCC
>CAZNMG010000348.1:0-4807 GCA_964574075.1 uncultured Owenweeksia sp. | reverse complement strand
AGTTCCTTTTCCACGCCCAGTTCTACGGGCAGGCCATGAGTATCCCAACCGGCCTTACGTTTTACCTGGTATCCATCCAGTGTTTTGAAGCGGCAAAAAATATCCTTGATGGCCCGGCCCATAACGTGGTGAATGCCGGGAAGTCCGTTTGCAGAAGGAGGCCCTTCAGAAAAGGTAAATGAAGGTTTGCCCTCCCTGCTGGATATGCTTTTCTCAAAGGTTTTGGTTTCCTTCCAGTACTGAAGGATCTGCTTGTTGATCTCAGGCAGGTTTAAATACTTGTATTCGGGGTACTTACGCGCCATTAACGTGCGATTTTTTAAAGAGGTGCAAAGGTAAGAAATGTGGGAGGTTTTTAATGCCTATGGTAGAACACGAAGGAGCGCGAAGGAAGGGGTTCTGTATTTTCTGCAAATACGAGAAGGCCTTAAGATTTCAGGAAGACGGATGGAGAGAACTCAGTATCTGTAAAATCCATATCCTCCAAAAATCATAACCATTTTGGATTACGATCCAAAATAAACATACTTATTTTGGAATTACGTACTGATGGAATCTATAACCGTGGCGGGTTAACTTTAGTAATTATTCTTTCCTCAAAGCATAAATCTTGCTTTAAACTGCCGAACGGAATTGTACAATTAACTTGCACACGAAAAATTTTCAATCGATGAGGAAGTTCCATTTCTGGATTTTAGTTTGTTTGATAGCTATTCAAAACCTGCCAGCGCAGGATTCCACTCTCGTTATTGGCATAAAGGAGGCGCAGCCATTCGTGGGTTTAAATGCCAGAGGTGTACCACACGGGCTGAGCATCGACTTTTGGCAGCTGGTACAACGCGATGCGGGGGTACCCTATTCGTATAAAACTTTTACGAGCCTGCCGGAGATGCTTGATGCCATAGCCAAAGGGGAGGTGGATATGTCCGTAAACCCCGTTACCGTTTCGGATCAGCGTATGCAAACCCTTGATTTTTCGCAGCCATTTTATATTTCAGGAACATCACTGGTGCGCAAGGATCAGAATCATTGGTGGGATGTGCTTAAAAATATTTTCAGCTGGCGGTTTTTATCGGCAGTGGCCATACTGCTGGTGATCATTTTCATCTTTGGTTTGCTCATCTGGTATTTTGAAAGGAGGAAAAACCCGGAACAATTTGCTGGTGGGTTAAAAGGACTGGCCGATGGTTTCTGGTGGAGTGCCGTTACCATGACTACTGTGGGTTATGGAGATAAAGCCCCTGTAAGCAGAGGCGGCAGGGTGGTAGGATTTATTTGGATGTTTGCCGCCATTATTATGATTTCAAGCCTTACAGCCGGTATTGCTTCCTCCCTCACAGTACGGTCGCTCGAATCCAGTATCCGCTCAGCTGAAGATCTTAAGCGCTTTAGCGTGGGTACGATCCATGAGAGCAGCAGCGCCCACTACCTCGATCTTTTTGGTGTTGAAGCACAGCAGTTCACTTCCGTGGAAGAAGGCCTAAGAGCGGTAGCTGAAGACGACCTGGAGGTGTTTGTGTACGACCGGCCGATACTTCAGTATTATTTAAACGAAAATAATTTTGAAGATCTGGTGCTTTCCCCAAAGGATCTGAAAACCGATTACTACAGCTTTTCCTTTAAAAAGGGAAGTAGCCTACGCGATTATTTGGATCCCTTTGTGGTGAAGGCGTTGAAATCAGAGCAGTGGAATTTCAAGTTAAAGAACCTTGAAAGTGAGGATTAGAATTTATTGACTGATCGGGAAGTGCCAACTTGCAGGATTTTTGCCCTTGCAGTCAATAATTAGGAGGCTTGCCAACGCCTAAGCCTTTTCCCCATAAAGCCATTGCAGCCATCGCTGAAAAGTAATGCTGCTGATTAGCCAGCCCTCTTCTTTCTTCACTATCATACCCGAGTCGGATAAATTCCGCAAAGCGCGCTCTACACTACTGGCTGCTCCCAGCCTGTAATTCATCAGGAAATCAAAGGAGTGGGGTTTGGCCACAATACCCTCACTGGCGATGGCCCTAAGGAGTTTCCATTGAAGGTCGGTAAAGCGATGCCTGAAGGAATAGTAAACAGAATGGTAACGCCCCATCACCTGCTCAATACTTTTTTTAAGCGGATCATTGGAGAGGGCCTTATGGTCGATCATCTCCAAAGTAAAGGCTGTATTCCCTGCAGTGTAGCTGAGCAGATCCTCCACAAGCTGGTGATAGTAGTGGAAGTTCAATTCGGAGTTTAGTTGATCGCCTTTTAAAGGCTTTAGCTCGATATTCTCAGCCTTTTCCAATCCCTGTAGCGGATAATCAGCTGTTAATATAACGTGGCTGTTTCGCGAACGGAAGAATTGTTTGAAGAACCTGGAAATGTCTGCACTCCCTTCCCACTGATGGAGGTCTTCAAAGATGAACAGAAAGTCTTGGGAGATACTCTGAAGCCCTACAAGGAGGCTTTCCATCCATCGGTCCATGCTTTCCACATCAAGTTTGGTGGGTTGCGGGTTTTCATCCAGGATTCGCCTGAGTTGATAATCTACATTGGTGTACCGTGCGGCAGCCTGTTTTAACCCCGAGAGGAGCCGGGTCATAAATGTACTTTCTGAGGATAATGCCCTTACAGAAATGGCGGTACATATCCTTCGTCCTTCGAGCTTGGTCATGAGCTGAGTGAGCAGAGTGCTCTTACCCATCCCTTCGGGAGCATGTAAAAAGAAACTCTCCCGCCCCATTACCTTATCGTAAAGATGTGTTAGCTCTTTTTCTCTATTGATAATAGACACGTTGCTCAATTTCAGGTGAAGGGCGAAAGTAAAAAATTAATTCGCTTTTTGCGTAACGCTAGAAAAAATCAGGGCATTGAAGGAGAAAACCTACAGGGAAGCCACGCATTTCAGCTCGATGGCAATAGGGGTAGGAAGCGCATCAATAGCGATGGTGGTACGGCAGGGTTTGGGGTCAACGTCTTCAAAATATTCAGCATAAAGACGATTGAATGTTTGGAAGTCGCGCTTCATATCCACAAGGAACACCTGAACATCTACCAGTTGTTCCCAACTACTGCCGTGTTCTTCAAGAATATGGCGCACGTTTTGGAAAACGGAGTGTACCTGGGCCTCAAAATCAAAATTTTTGAAGTTGCCATTGTGATCGAGCTCCAGTCCCGGCACTCCGGAATCATTGGCATCACTACCGGCCAGTCGGGGGCCTACGCCACTTAAAAATAGAAGGCCACCGGCCTTGCGCGCAAGTGGGTATGCTCCTACTGGTTTGGGGGCTTTGCTCATTACTTTAATTTGCTTCAAAGGTAAAAAGCTTTTCTAAGCCTTTCCTCAGTTTTGGTTACTTCAACGCGGAGTTGAAGTAACCGCGGAGATCCGCCAAGGAACCCTTCCGCGCAACTTTGCGCCCCTGAAGAATTTAGCATTTAGAGTTTTTCTCTCTATTCATTCTTCACGATCTTCTCCACCAGAACCTCTTCCTCATCAGCTATCACTTTGAGCACATATTGTCCCTGCCTGAGGGGAGTGAGGTTAAAGTGAAGTTCATTGAGGCCCTTGGTGCCCTGCTGGTTAAGTATTTCAGCTACCAATGCTCCTTTCATATCAAAGAGATAGGCGCTCACCTGGCGGCTCCTGCTTAGTTGAAACTGGCTTACCACATTTCCTGTAAAAGGGTTCGGATAAACACCAGCCTGGGTTCCTGTATTAACTTTTTGGCTAATGATGGTGTCGCTTATTACGCAGCCGCGGCTATCCGTCACCATGAAACTCACAGTGTCGCCATCACACAAATTGGACACGAAATTTACCGGCCCCGGCTCCTGGCCGTTGATGCTGTATTCATAAGGCGGAACACCCCCTGATGCCACCAATTCCACCCGTCCCTCACAAAAAACAGCCGACCCTGTTTCGGCCACTGTTGTTACAATAGCAGCCGAATCCGGGCTTGAAAGCTCATTGATCCAGGTACCGCTACCGTTATTTTCAAGGCCGTAATATCCTGCGATCCAAACTTTGCCCGGCTGGTCATAACGCGGCTGAATGCCGAAGTAATCGCCCCAGCGCTCGTAGCTGTCCACATGTTTGTCCACATAGTTTTCCCCTTCCTTTATCCGGATAAAATCAGAGTGACTGCTGTCATTTCCAAAATAAAAAGCGCCCACTCCGGGATAATGGGTTGGTGAAGTGAAATTCACCCCAATGATACTCTCAAAGTCGCAGGCTTCATTGCCGGAAAATGCAATATTGGGATAGCCCAGATCGAGAACGCTATCGCCCAGGATGGTACCGGTGATCTCCTGCTCAGGCCCCATGGGATCCGTTATCACACCATGATAGACTGCTGAAAGGCCGGTGGCCGGATTAATGGTATTTGAAACAAACTGTATCCATTCCCCATTGGTGATGGCGCCAAGTACGCGGGCATCATTGGTCTGTAGGCCTTTTGTAGGGTCACTGAGGTCGGTATCTTCCTGCCGCCCGTTTGGGGGCACCCCGTAATTGGGGGTAGTCTTTCCCATGCTTATGTCGAGAGTGGTGGTGGGGTCACTTAGCGTTCCATCGAGCTGCATCAGAAAAATAGTATCGTTTGAAATATCAAAATTCCGGTTTGAAAGAAAGTACTGAGTACCGCTTATGCTGCCCACCCCGCTCACTGCATGAAGATTTCTCGTATAGCGGCCATTAAACCTGATGTCTGAGTAAAGCTTGTTGGGAAGAACAGAGTCGTTGTTATAACCCGCATTCTTATCGATTTGCCAGATCACCGAGCCATCAAAACCCACCTGCCACGAAACATTGGGAATGATCAGGTTGCCAGTGATA
>CAZNMG010000347.1:0-3134 GCA_964574075.1 uncultured Owenweeksia sp. | reverse complement strand
CGGTGCCCATCAGTTTTACAAATTCCGCTCCCTGTACTTTAGCAAGCCTGCCGCGCGCCAGCCGCATTTGCTTAAAAGCCCACCACTGGTTTGCCAGCCCGCCATATCTGAAGAAGGTTATGGTGGTAAAGGACGTAGACTCCTCCTTACCTTTATTTACCAACGTCAACGGCTTTTTCAAAAGCTATATGGCCGGCAATATTTGCGGCAGCTTCTTTGGGGTTGTGGTAGGCCCAGGCCGCATCCTTTTGCTTCTCCCCATTCACCTCCAGGTGGTAGTAGGTGGCCTCGCCTTTCCAGGGGCAGGTGTACTGCGTGTCAGATTCCTTCAATAACTCCTTCTTTACCGAATCCGCTGGAAAGTATGGATTGCCTTCTACCTTTATAGTACTATTACTGTCTGCAATAATGTGATCATTCCATACGGCTTTCATTGGTCGTGCTTTAGGAACAATACAACGGCCCTCTAAGGAGAGAAGTTCAGGACCGCAAAACTAGTAGATCAGAAGGCGATGATGCGCCATGACTTCCAAAGTTTCAGAATTGCGAAGCTGAACCATATAAATGCCTTTGCTCCACCTTTCAATGGATACCCGTAAGGGTATTGTACTTTCTGCCCTGGCAAAGTACACCTCCTGCCCCAGCGGATTTTGGATTGAAATTACATAGGTACTGTTCGCAAGCATTTCAGGGTTTACCCTAAACTCTACCATTTCTACTGCAGGGTTAGGAAACATATCAAATGCTGCATCCCTTGTTTCCCCCAAACCCATCACATTGCTGACTATAGCCTCTGCAGAATCCATACAGCCGATTGAATCCGTCACAATTACGCGGTAAGTGCCGCTGGTAAGGTTAAGGGCTATTTTGGTGGTTTGCTGCAATGGATCATTCCACAGGAAATTAAATGGGGGGATACCATCCACGATAATCGCTTCCGCATGGCCTTTCCCCATATTGTCAGTATCACTGGCTGCGGATGCGATAACCGAAAGTGAATCAATGGTAATAGCCAAGGTATCGCTATTGGCTTTTAATCCAAATTCATTGGTTGCTGTCACATGATAAATCCCGGGAGCGGTTGCCGTTATTGAGGATGTAGTATCGCCATTGGACCAGAGGTAACTATCGAAACCTGGCGTGGCATTAAGTAGGGTAAACAAGCTGTCGCCCAGGCAGTAGTGGAGTGGTCCTGCTACGTTTATATTCACCATTAATGATGATCCTTCTAAAATGTTGTATTTCTGACCGGGCGCCAGTTGATAAAATTGGTCCACATGACCACTTAACCACCTCACATAGAGGGAATCAATAGTGCCGTTGCTACCGATGCCAATAATCTCGGTCATACTATTCTGGCCAAGGTAACCGATACCGCAATGGGTGTATTGCTTATAGGTGTCAGTTCCCGCATACACCTCAATCCAGCTTCCAATGCCGTCACGGTTGCTAATCACCCCTTCCAGTTTCACCTTTAGCCAATTATTGGTGCCGGCCCCGCTGCTCTCCCAAAGCTGTAGTGCAGACGGGTAATGGTTGGGCGACACAAGATCGTAGTAGCCGTCATTGTTAAAATCACCCAGGGCACTGGCAAAATTTCTCATGGTATCGCCAGTAAATACCGGAGGCTGGTTAAAGGTGCTATCTACATTCTCAAAAAAAGTGTTGGCAGTACCGGGCCCGGTTTTAACATCGGAGACATGCAAATCCAAATCGCCATCATGATCATAGTCAAAGAATAGAGTGGACCAGGTTTCACTGTTAAAGGCTACGCCCATGGAATCTGCAATTTCCATGAATGTTTCGTCCCCATTATTTCGAAGGAGCTTATTTCCTGCCGAAGTGTTGGTAAGGTAGATATCGAGATACCCATTTCCGTCATAATCGCCAACAGCTATTCCCATTCCGTCCATTATAAAACGGGCATTTGCCTGTACGCTTACATCTGTAAAGGTGCCATTTCCCATATTTTTATAGAGAGAGGTTGGCCCCTGCCGATCGTTTGCCAGGTAAATATCCTGCCAGCCATCATTGTTGAAGTCAAAAAATACAGCTCCATAACTATAGTGGGTACCATTTCCTACATTGGCTATGGAGGTATTATCCGTAAACCCTCCGGCACCATCGCTCAGGTAAAGCGTGTTAGTGCCCGACCCGAAATTCAGCTGATTGACCTCGTAAAAATCCAGCCACCCATCTTTATTGTAATCCCCCCAGCAGACGGCATAGGTTTCCGTAGGGGTTGTTGAGATTCCTGCAGAGGCCGAGACGTTAACAAAGCTATTGCTGTCATTTCGGTAAAGGCGATTGCTGGTAAGATTGGAAGATACATACAGGTCCTTGTCTCCATCATTGTCGTAATCAACCCATAAAATTTGTTGTGCCTCTCCCAAAAACGGTACTAAGGGGGGCAGTTTGGTAAACCCTGTTCCTGTATTCTCATAAAAAACCAATGAATCGCCCATGCCTGTGGCAACACTGATATCATCCAGTCCATCGTTGTTAAAATCAACGAAACTTACACCCCCTCCACTGGGAATAAGAGTTTGATTGATGTAATTGATATTGTATAAAGGGGCAACATCCTGATAGGTTTGGCTGTAGGATTGGACACTGAATAGTGCAGCACAAGAAAATCCAAGTGTAGCAAGACTTGCTTTCATATTGATTGCTTCCCGCTGTTTAGTTTCCCGAAACTAAGGAAAATAAAGGTACGAATCGGCAGCCCTGAGACTGGCCTGGAAAAACGAACAGCAATATTCTGGGGGAATAGTCTACTCAAAGGGTATCCTGAATAAGAAAAACCTCCCTTTTGAGTAATAGCCAAATTCCACCTATCTTTTCGCACTCTAAAAACATTTGATACTATGAACGATTGGGGAAAGCTGATCTTAAGAGCCGGGGTTTCCATTCTTTTGATCACCCATGGCTGGAGCAAGCTCACACGGCTTATTGAACAAGGAACTGAAGCGGGATTTGCCGACCCTTTAGGAATGGGAGCATTTCCTACCCTCCTGTTTGCTGTTTTGGCCGAAGTAGTCTGTCCGGTGGTGATAATCATCGGCTGGAAAACGCGCTGGGCCACCATTCCTCCTATTGCCACCATGGCTGTAGCAGCTTTTATGGTTCACGCT
>CAZNMG010000346.1:0-6039 GCA_964574075.1 uncultured Owenweeksia sp. | reverse complement strand
GAGGCGTTTTTGATAAAAGAAGGCCGGTATCAATAACATCATCAGTACCGGGTTCATCACCACCCGGTGTAGATGCGAAAGCATGGAGGAGAAACCGGCAGGCTGCTGTAGATAAATAAAAAGGTAAACCGGTAGAAGCACCAGCATCCCAAAGAGCATCACATAAAATGCAAACCGGGCATATTTAGTCTCATAAAAAATTCCATAGATGATGGCAATGGAGAAAAGATCATTGATGAGATAGCGACCTGCCTTATTTACAATAAAGGGAAAGGTCTTGAGATCTACTGCATAGGAAGTGGCATACTCCAGCCGCTCAGGCACCTGAAATTCAAATAGTACCGAATAAAAATCGAGATAATCCTGGAAGAAATAAACCAGGAAAAGGCCTGCACTACCTATTAAAATGTAAAGCCAGCGCCTACTGCTCATTGAGCTTCTTCTTTTTAAAAAGGCTGCGCCCCGAAAAGCGGGTGACCCACCAATTCCACAGCAACAGTCCTGCCACATCAATGATGGCCGTAAACACATACTTATGAAAGAAATGGAAGCCCCTGCCTTCCATCTCCACATTGATGAAGGTAAGTAAAAGCAGCCGCCCTATGTTTGCCAGGTGTATGAATACTATACCGGCTGGTATAAACAGCAGCATATTTACCAAACTTCCGCCAAAGGCAATCACAAAGGCCAGGAAAAGGATCATTATGTTGATACCATTACAACCTTCTTCAATGGAGATCGCATAAATGCCGTCCAGCCAAATACTGTCATAGGTTTGCTCCGGAAGCACCTCCCGGTTCAGATGGTCATTTTCCACCATTCTGTACTCATAGCCGAGGAGCGATGCCGTGGCTGTACAGTTATAGGTTATTGCTCGTGTGATCGGGTCGGTTACAGAGGGTGTGGCAGTATCATATTTGCCAATGTAAAAGCCATACAGCCCCGACAGCACAAAATAAATAACGAAAAACTTTACCAGGAAAAGTATCGTGGGCTTAAACTCCTTCCACATATTTTTTTTAAAAGTCGTAGTAGCGATTGAAGAATTCAGTACGCAATCCTACAAAGAAATATTGTGACTGCCCCCCGGAAAATGGCGTGGTCGTATTATTTGTACTAAGATTTCTCAACCGCATTCCACATTCCAGCTTTAGTCCACTGGCAGGGTTTACCAGGTAAGCCACTCTGCCCACAAGGTACTGATATGATCCGCTTTCCCCCTGGGCCACCTTGTTTCCAAGATTTTGGCGGTTATCATTATACGACCTGAAAATATCAGCGCCCCAGTTAAGGCTGTCACTATCGAGACCCATGGCACCGATGTGGAAACGTGTTTCGGCTTCCCAACGGCCTCTCTGCAAAACGACCTGCAAAATGCCCTCATGAAAATTACTACCCCATGGGTGTGCCAGGGGCTGGCCATAGTGCCCGTAATTGGTGATCACATCCCGGTGGGAGTAGGTGTAAGGCCTGGAGGCATTGTATTCAAACCTCGTAAAAAGGCCCTGCACCCCAAAGCTGTTGAAATACTTTGCACCCAGCTGCCACGAAAATTTATTGACCCAGCTGCCCTGGCCGTTGGTGAGTGATTTAAGATTAAATTCATCGAGAAGAAACTGCCCGTATACCTGCATACCATCGCGGAGCTTGTACGAACTGGCAGCTCCCAGCAAGGCGTTACCCTGCCCTGACCCTACCGCAAATTCAACCGGGCGGTAAAAGATCACAGGGTTGAAAAAAGCCACATCGATACCGCGGTGCTGGGCAGTATCCCCTAAAATAATAGCTTCAAAAACACTGACATTCCAACGAGGCGTGATATTGAGACTCAGGTAATGAGAGGAAAAGTATTTCCGCGCATAGGCTCCATTTTGGCGAAGTCCCGGCCGAATATCATAGAGCTGGCCCCAAAGATTTACATATTTTATTTTCCAGAAGCTGGTTTCAATACGAAAGAAGGGATAGTTGAAGGCCGCATCAGAAAGTAGCATGGAACGATAACCCTCCCCGAAAAAATTGCGGCCCTGGCCCAGGGTAAAGCTAAAGGTGGAATTGGGGGTGTAGCTGACCTGCCCCGAAGCAATGCCATAGTCATAGCCATTTTCGCCAAAGTCGCGGGCAAAGCCCTGCCCGGGCACTACCTCCTGCCTTTGTACAAAGTGGGAAATGTATTCGGGAAAAACAGCCTGGTTTTCGAGATAGCTCGTTTGAAAGCTGAAATGCTGCCCCAACTGGCCCTCTACATTAAAACCACGGGTGTTTGTATAAAGAAGTTCCCTGCTGCCGGAAACATCAATACCTCCCTGGAAATTTACAATGGGATCAATGCTAAGGATTACTTCATTTTCCTTAATGTGCACCAGATGTTCATTCCAGAGTTTACGACCAAACCAGCCGGAAACATTTTTTTGCAGGGGCAATTGCCACGCACTGGAGGAGGCTCCGTTGCTGTCAATATTCCAAAGGTCGAGCGGGCGTATGCCGGTATGAAAATTCTGATCCAGATCGTAAAGCGGGGCTGCAATGCGTAACTCCCTGATATGATTCAGGCGCAGGTATTGGTATTGTGCAGAAAGGGAGGTGAGCGAGGAAAGGAGGACGAAGGTAAAGACTCTACTCATTCACGATTTTCTTCATGTCGAGGCTTGCAAACACTGAATTGTTGCTGATGTACTCAGGCACAATCCTTTTTAAACAACCCACCAGCTCCAGATTTTCGCCATGGTCCATGGATTCTTCCAGTTCTGCTATTGCCTCGCGCACTTTAGAGAGCGAGTACTTTTCTACCTGGGCGATCATAATCTTGGGATGGTAGGTTTTTTTGGTGTTCTCACTGATGGTCAGGAGTTCTTCATAAAGCTTTTCGCCCGGGCGCAATCCTACTTCCCTGATCTCAATGTCTTTGCCAACCTCAAGGCCCGAAAGTTTGATCATCTTTTTTGCCAGGTCATAAATACGTACTGATTCACCCATATCGAAAACAAAGATCTCTTCACCCTGCCCCATTGCCCCGGCCTCCAGAACCAGGTTACAGGCTTCGGGAATGGTCATAAAATAGCGCGTGATCTTTTTATCTGTAATGGTAACCGGTCCCCCACGGTCAATCTGGGTTTTAAAGAGAGGAATGACAGAGCCGTTGGAGCCCAGTACATTTCCAAAGCGGGTGATGATAAACTGGGTGCTATTGCCTCGTACAGAACTAAGGCTTTGGGTATAAATTTCGGCTGTGCGTTTAGTGGCACCCATCACATTGGTTGGGTTTACAGCTTTATCAGTTGAAACCAGCACAAACTTCTTCACCCTGTATTCCACTGAAAGGTCGGCTACCACCTTGGTACCGAATACATTCACATTTACGGCTTCATAGGGATTATCCTCCATCAGTGGCACATGCTTATAGGCAGCGGCATGAAAAACAATTTCAGGGTGGAAAGCTTCGAAAGCCTTGCGCATACGCTTCCCATTGGACACATCGCCAATTACAAAATCAATGAGTTGAAGCTTCTGTGGCGTATGGTTACGGATCTCCACCTCCAGGTCATACAAGGCCGATTCAGCCTGATCGAGCAATACCACTTTACGGGGCTTGTAGTGAAGAAGCTGGCGCGCTATTTCACTACCAATGGAACCTGCGGCACCGGTTACCATTACCACCTTATCCTTTATCTCGCGGGATATATTTACGTTATCGAGCACAATAGGATCGCGCTCCAGAAGGTCTTCAATCCTTACCGACTTTATTTGTTTGGTGCTGAGTTCGCCTCTGATCCAGCTTTCAAAAGGTGGTACGATTTTTACCTGAAGGCCGAATTCGAGTGCCATATCCACAATCTCCTTCTTGCGCTTGCCCGACAGTGACTTCTGGATCGATATAATGACCTGGTCAGGCTTATGCCTGCTGATAAACTTGTCGGTGAAAACCTTATCGGGACTGTATACATTAACCCCTCCTATCGCTTTACCGAGTTTGTACTGGTTGTCATCTATAAACCCTATTACCGTCATATCGCGGCTATTATCCTGGCTTAGTGTGTTCATTGTGGTAAGGCCTGAAGAGCCGGCTCCATAGATCATTACGCGCATTTGCATCGCCCTCCGCGAATTGATGATCATCTCATAAAAATACTTCACTACCAACCTCGAACCTATGAGGAAAAAGAGGACACAGAGAAAGTGGATAACCACAATAGATCGCGGAACATAAAAAAAGTTGGTACTTAAACCGGAACCGTTTTCAATAAACGAAAGACCCAGCAGACATGCCACTGCAAAAGCTGCACCTTTTACAATGTTAACAGCATCTGTAATGTTGGTGTGGCGGATTATGCCAACAGCCGACTTGGATAAAAGGAAGCCGATGGCATAGAAAAAAAGGACAAGAGCCGACTTGGGAACGGCATCAGTGGCATCTATAGCGCTAAGGTCAAAATTGAAGCGCATTAAGGTGGCAAGGCCATAGCAAACCAACACCATCCCGAGATCGGATAAATAAATAATCCAGCGGGCCAGATATCGGTCTGTATTTCTTAAGATAAGCTTGCGAAGCATTTTATCGGAATTAAGAGGCGGTAAAAGTACTTATAACCAGCTGAAGCTGCGCCATCAAATGAGCATTATGAGTTTTATGTTTTAACATCTACCTGTTAGCATCATCGATTGTTCGCCACAACCATAAAAATATTGAGGCTCTGATAGTTGCCCCAATTTCGCGGCCGCATATTTTTAAGCGCGGGCAAAGGAAAAAATAGGCCCGTCAACACGCTCTGTAAAACGACCAACGGCAGGTTATATTCGGTGAACGTAACGCCCCCAAAAAGGCATTTGGAGAAGCCCCTTAAAATACTGATAACCAAGTTCTTTGGCTCCCAACAAGATAGGATTAGGGACTATTCAAAAAAGGCCAAACCCATCTTTTTAGCAAAGAGGTATGCTTTGGATAGAGTTACCAAAAAGCAGTTTTTCATAAGCCAGCGAGTGAAATGATGCTGAGTGTGATAAGAATGAGCTAACGCAAAATTGTCCGGGCAGATGAGATCTTAATTGGCAATCCGAAGTAGGTTTTACTGGTTTAAGAGAACCTCACCTATAGTTTCGGCTGCATTGCCATTACCAAAAAGGTCAATACTGGGTGGAAATCCGGTGTTAAGCATTTCCATGGCTTTGATGGTTATATGTTCACTTTCCGTTCCCACCACAAAATTATACCCTCCGTTTACCAGTTCCGTCCATTCTGTTTGGTCCCGTAAGGTGAGGCAATATTTTTTAAAGAAAAAAGCTTCCTTTTGCAGACCACCACTATCTGTAATAACCAATGTACAATTGTTTAGCAGTTTCAGCATGTCAAAATAACCCACAGGTTCGGTTATTTTAAACGCAGTTTTCAACCCTTCTTTTTTAAGGGCCTGCTTCGTACGCGGATGTAGTGGAACCACCACTGTCTGGGTTTGCGCCAGTTTGTTCAAGGCTGAAATAACCGATCTCAGGCGAGCCGGATTGTCGGTATTTTCAGCGCGGTGCAGGGTAGCCAGTATGAAGCCGTTATTTTCCAGTCCAAGATGAGTGAGAATAGTGGAATGGGCCTCAGCCTTTTCAGCGTAGTACAAAGCGGCATCCTGCATTATATCCCCTGATTTTATAATGTCACAGTCAAAGTATTCAAAGCCTTCCTTTATCAAATTCTGCACGGCATTCTCCGTGGGACAAAAGAGTACATTACTGATCCGGTCAGTAAGGATCCGGTTTATCTCCTCAGGCATGGCCATGTCAAAGGATCGTAAACCTGCTTCCACATGGGCCAGTTTGATGTGCAGTTTTTTTGCAGCAAGCGCCCCCGCAAGGGTTGAATTGGTATCGCCAAACACGACCACCACATCCGGTTTCTTCTTAAGCATTACGGCCTCGCATTTTTCTATCATCCGGCCCGTCATGGCCCCGTGCAGCTGGCTTTTCACCTCCAGGTTGTAGTCAGGCTGCGGTATTTCCATTTCTCTGAAAAATACTTCCGACATATTAGCATCGTAATGCTGACCGGTGTGCACC
>CAZNMG010000345.1:0-4728 GCA_964574075.1 uncultured Owenweeksia sp. | reverse complement strand
GGCACGGATGATCCTGCCATTCCCCGTGGCGTAGATGGGGGTGCCGATTTCTGCAGAGAAATCCATCCCGTAATGCATCTTGCGGGCCTTGGTAAAGGGATCCACCCTGAAGCCAAAACCCGAGGCGAGCCTGCGCAGCTCTTCGTTGGCTACCGGCTGAATGGCTGGAATGGCTGCCAGAAGTTCATTTTTATCCTCGGCCAGTTCCAGTATTTCATCAAAGGATTTGCTTTGCACGTACACCTGTTTGGTGATCTTATCCATTCGCTGGGCAGTTTCCTTTATGAGTTTCGAATTGTCAAAACCCTCAAGTCTGCGGTAGCGGTTGGCGCCTCCAAAACCGGCCTTACGGATGGAGTTGGGGATGGGTTCGGCCTCAAATACAACCCTGTAAATATCGTCATCACGTTGTTGCAGGGCCTCCAGAACAGATGCCACCTGGTCCATTCGTTCATTCAGGATCTCATACTGGATTGACATGTTTTCGAGCTCACGCTTCAGGCGTTTTTCCTTGGGGGAGTCTATAAAGTTGTCAACTACCAGGTAGAATATAATTCCCAGAAGGGCTGCTGAGGAGAGAAAGATTGCGGAACTGCGCAACCGGTAGCCCGGGGTTTTTTCTATTTTCCGGTACGACAGAGTTTTCGGATCGTAATAATACTTGACCTTCGCCATATTTTCTACTTTTGGCCTGCCTTTTCAGAATATTGCTAATTCTTTAGAACAGGCTCCAAAATCAGGTTTGGAAAACAAATAAAGCATTTCAAAATTACACAATAAAGATTTTCCCAATCTAAATGGCAAAAGATCAATTACCGGTGTGGAGTTCCAGCAGGGTCAGGCAGAGTTTTCTCGATTTCTTTCAAACCCGGAATCATAAAATAGTGGCCTCGGCTCCCATTGTGCTGAAGGGTGACCCCACCCTTATGTTTACCAATGCTGGTATGAACCAGTTCAAGGATTACTTTTTGGGAAACGCGAATCCAAAGGAGAAACGTGTAGCCGACACTCAAAAATGTCTTCGCGTAAGCGGAAAGCACAACGACCTGGAGGAGGTAGGCCACGATACCTACCACCACACCATGTTTGAAATGCTGGGCAACTGGAGTTTTGGCGACTATTTTAAAAAGGAAGCCATTGCCTGGGCGTGGGAGTTGCTGACGGGAGTTTATGACCTCCCCAAGGACCGCCTGTATATCACGGTTTTTGAAGGTGATAAAAAGGACGGCCTTGAAAAGGACAATGAGGCACTCGAAAACTGGAAGCAGTGGATCGCTGAAGAAAGGATACTTACAGGAAATAAAAAGGATAATTTCTGGGAAATGGGCGCTACCGGCCCCTGCGGCCCCAGCTCCGAAATACACGTGGATCTGCGCCCGGATGAAGAGCGGCAAAGTATTGATGGCCGTACGTTGGTCAATAATGATCATCCCCAGGTGGTTGAGATCTGGAACCTGGTCTTTATGGAATTCAACCGCAAGGCAGATGGCTCCCTCGAGAAACTTCCTGATCAGCATGTGGATACGGGGATGGGCTTTGAACGCCTGTGCATGGCCCTGCAGAGCAAACGTTCAAATTATGATACTGACATTTTCACCCCACTCATACAAAAGCTCGAAAAGCTTACGGGCGTAGCGTACGAGAAAGAACAGAAGCAGGATATCGCGATACGGGTAATTGCCGATCATGTGCGTGCCGTGGCTTTTTCAATTGCTGATGGACAACTGCCATCCAATACAGGTGCGGGTTATGTAATCCGCAGGATTTTGCGCAGGGCTATCCGCTATGGATTTTCCTACCTCAATAAAAAAGATGCTTTCATTTACGAACTGGTGGACGTGCTGGCCTCAGAAATGGGCGATGCCTTTCCTGAAATGAAAACGCAGAAGAAGTTGGTGATGAATGTGATCCGCGAGGAAGAGATCTCTTTTCTGCGCACCCTGGAACAGGGGCTGGCTCGCCTTGAGCAGGTCATTGCTGAAAATTCCGGGAAAGAGGTTTCAGGGGCCCGGGCTTTTGAGCTCTATGATACGTTTGGCTTTCCACCCGATCTCACTGCGCTGATTTTGCGCGAACAGGGACTCGATTACAACCGCACCGAATATGAAGCGGAGATGACAGCTCAAAAGGAGCGCGCCCGTAGTGCCGGCAAAATGGACACCGGAGATTGGGTGGTGCTTCAGGATGATGACAATGAGGAATTCATCGGGTACGACACACTTGAAGCTTCAGTAAAGATCACCCGTTACCGGAAGGTGACTTCCAAAAAGAAGGAGCTTTACCAGCTTGTGTTTAATGTAACCCCCTTTTACCCTGAAAGTGGCGGACAGGTAGGAGACAAGGGTGTGCTCTTTAATGATGAGGAGCGAATAGAGATCATCGACACTAAAAAGGAGCATGGGGTGATCATTCATATTTCTGAAAAATTACCCAAAAACCCCGAAGCTGAATTTGTGGCGGAAGTGAACCGGAAGGCTCGTTTGACGGCCTCCTACAACCACAGTGCCACCCACTTACTCCACCAGGCGTTGCGTACAGTTCTCGGTCCTCATGTAGAGCAGAAAGGTTCGCTGGTACACCCCGATTATTTGCGGTTTGATTTTAGCCATTTCACGAAAGTAGGAGCAGAGGAACTTACGCGGATTGAGAAAATGGTGAATGAAAATATTCAGAAGAACCTGAAACTGGAGGAGCACAGGAGTATTCCAATGAAGGAAGCAGTGGATATGGGCGCTATGGCCCTCTTTGGCGAAAAATATGGCGATACCGTGCGGGCGATAAAATTCGGGGAAAGTATCGAACTGTGTGGGGGCATTCATGTACAGGCTACCGGTGAAATAGGTTTATTTAAAATAGTATCTGAAGGTGCCGTAGCTTCCGGTATCCGCAGGATTGAAGCTTATACAGGAGAGCGGGCACGGGAGTTTATGAATGGTGAACTTGAAGTCCTGAATGAAATACGCCAGGAGCTAAAAAATCCTAAGGACCCATTGGCAGGGATCCGCAGCCTGCGCGAGGAAAACAATGACTTAAAAAAGAAACTTGAGACGCTGCTCCGCGAAAAGGCTAAGGATGAAAAGCAGGAGTGGCTCAGGATGGCAGTAGACAAAGAAGGCTACAAACAAATCATTTTAAAAACCGAACTTGAACCGGCTGCGGTAAAGGACATTCTTTTTCAGCTGAAAAATGAAGAAGGAAGGCTTGCAGCCGTTATTGGTATTGACCAGGGCGACAAGGCGCAGATCACGATCGCCTTTTCAGAAGACCTGGCAAAGGATAAAGGCTGGCATGCGGGAAATATGGTGCGTGACCTGGCGCGTGAAATTAATGGTGGCGGTGGCGGACAGCCATTTTTTGCCACAGCCGGTGGTAAAGATCCCGAAGGCCTCAACCGCGCTTTAGAAAGTGCAAAATTATTACTACAATGAAAAAATCGCTTACCCTCGTTATAATTCTCCTGTCCTTTGTGGGCTGGGCTCAGCCCGATGACATCGTGTATTATGAGGACTCAAGAGTAAAAAACTCAAGGTTTGGTTTTGCGCTGGTACTCAATCCCAACTATACTGACCGCAGGCTTATCAATGATGAGATCCCAGCCGGTGGTGGATTTGATTTGGTTGACAACAAAGCCGCGGGTTCGTTTGCCCTCAACTACGGCCTCGATATCTTTTATTCCATAGGATCGTCACTTGATATAGGAGTTGGTATAGGTCGTGCGGAAGCAAGTTTCGGAGTGGAAAATGCACAACTGTACAACACTCCCCAATTTGATTTTGGAGTGAGCGACACGCTGCTTGTGAGTGCCACAACAGATGTGAATATGTACACCATTCCCATTAAGCTGAACTTTAACACGTCCATTAGTGAGGTTTTTGATCTGGAGGTAGTGCCTACTGTAGAATTGCTTTTTATGGATTCCTATAAAACTACCTTTGAAGCCGCAGGCGTACCTGCTTTTACCAGGGATTTTACGGAGCAGACAAGGAATTTCAACTCTACTGTGGGGATCAGCCTGGGAGGAACTTATTATTTTGCTCCGCGCTGGGGTTTTTTCCTGCGCTTTAACGCGCGGTACATGCTCAATTCCATGATCGAGATGGACGATTACCCACGTGAAACCCTTTACTCTTTCGGCTCAAATCTTGGATTGAAGTTCAGGTTTTAGAGAAGGATTGGAGTTATAATTTCACCTTTGAAAGACTGCATTCACACTGTCATTGCCGGTACCATCGTTGGCGATAAAATCTACCTCTAGACGGTCGAAGTCGCCATTGGCCTGGCCGCTTCCGCTAAAATTGATTCCCTGTGAAGTTTGCTGGGGAATACTAAATGAAAAGCCATTAACCCGGGCCATCACCTCCGCCTGGGGAAAATTATAAAATCCCTCAATCACCAGTTCATCAGGAGTTGACCCTTTTACAATAGATACGGAATAAACCTGGGGTGCATTAATCCCTGTGTTTTCGGTCACGTCCCAGGTGCCGATGTATTCGTTGCGCAGGTTTTCATCCGCAGGATCATCCTTTTCGCAACTGATGATCAGCAGAGAAAACGAGAGAAATAGAATTAAGAGGACGAGGCGTTTCATTCTTCAACAGCTTCTTTGGGGGCAGATTTTTCCTTGTACTTGGCGTTGAGTCGCTCCAGTACAATATCCGTAATGTTATAGTTTTCGTTGGCTGCCAGTAGTATGCTGCCGGGGTCGTAACTGAGGATAAAGTCGATGTC
>CAZNMG010000344.1:0-10331 GCA_964574075.1 uncultured Owenweeksia sp. | reverse complement strand
GTATCAAGTTCCACTTTGTGGCCATGGCCGAAACGGATTCCATTGCCGCCCTGGTAAATGACAATACGCGCATGATCTGGGTTGAGACTCCCACCAATCCTATGATGAACATCAATGACATTGAATCCATAGGGAAACTTGCTAAAAAACACAATGCACTTCTGGTGGTGGACAACACCTTCGCCACTCCCTACCTGCAGCGCCCTCTTGAAATGGGTGCTGATATCGTAATGCACAGCGCTACAAAATACCTCGGAGGACACTCCGATGTGGTGCTGGGCCTTCTGGCGGTCAAAGACAAGGAAATTGCTGATAAACTGTATTTTATTCAGAATTCATCAGGAGCTGTATGCGGGCCAATGGATTCTTTTTTAGTACTGCGCGGAATCAAAACCCTGCACGTGCGTATGCAACGCCACTGCGAAAATGGCCGTGAAATAGCACACTTCCTGAGAGCACATCCAAATGTGGAAAAGGTATTCTGGCCCGGGTTTGAAGACCACCCCGCCCATGCAGTAGCTAAAAAGCAGATGAAGGATTTTGGCGGAATGCTCTCGTTCACCGTTAAAGGTGATTCCCTGGCAGCTACACGTAAAGTGGTTTCTTCCCTCAGGGTTTTCACTCTGGCTGAATCTCTTGGTGGCGTGGAGTCATTGGCTGGCCACCCCGCAAGTATGACCCATGCTTCCATCCCCAAAAAGGAAAGAGAAAAAACAGGTGTTGTTGATTCGTTGATTCGCCTCAGCGTTGGTATTGAGGATATTGATGATCTCAAAGCCGACCTTGATCAGGCGCTGAACAGCATATAAATAGCGTGAAAACTTTCACTTCCCGAAATCACTTTTGCAGAACCTTGTGAAAGCTTACCTCAATTTCTAAATAAATGAAACAGTTTTTTATAACGGGGACCAGTTCGGGTATCGGTAAGGCTTTGGCGGAAAAGGCCCTTGAACGGGGGCATAGAGTAATAGGCATCAGCCGGAGAAACAAGATTGACCACAAAAATTACCGCCACCTCACCTACGATCTTTCCGGTTACTCGCAATACCATCTGATAAATTTTGATGTAAATAAGGAAGCGGAGGAACTGGTGCTGGTGAATAATGCCGGCTGGCTGGGCGAAGTAAAACCCCTGGCAAAGATTAAACCTGCCAACATAGAACTGGCTTACCAGATCAATCTTATTGCCCCAACCATTCTCAGTAAACTCTTTCTGGAACAAACATCGAAGACCGGACAAAAAAGGTGCATCCTGAATATTTCCTCAGGAGCTGCACGCCATCCCGTTTCCAGCTGGAGCACCTACTGTGCCTCCAAAGCGGCATTAGACATGCTTACGAAGGTTACTCAGGAAGACCATCCGGATGTTCGGTGCCTGGCCATCGCACCGGGAATAGTGGATACGGAAATGCAGGGGGAAATCCGCCAGACGTCCTTCAGCGATTTCCCCGAGGTGGAACGTTTTAAGGAGTACAAGGTGAAAGGCGAATTGAGCGCTCCGGAAGATGTAGCAGAAAAATTGTTGGCGATTGTTGAAAAGACCACAAAAGCTCCCGATATTGCCTTCTCTCTGAGAGATCTATAAAAATTTCGAACCATGAAAAAGCTGTTGCCCGTGCTGCTGATACTGGGGGTTTTCACCCTGGGTATTTCCTGTAAAAAGAAGGATAAGCCAACTAAAGTTGAGGAACCCACCTTTGAAGAACGGCTGGAAGGCACATGGAATCTAAAAGCAGTGAAATATGACAGTGAAATACCCTCTCTTACGGGAGGAGACCCCGTGCCGGTAAATGGAGAAGGTACGGAAGTAGGCGGCAGCATAAAACTTACCCGCAATCCTCATAAGTTCGAGTACGATTTCAGCTTCAATGCCAGCATCGATCCCGGTTTGGGCTCCCCTGTAACCGTTCCCATTCAGCAAGCGGGCACCGGCACCTGGACCACCACATCCGATAACTCCAAGATTATCACCACTGCTGATTCTGGTGAGGAGGTGATATTCAATGTAAAAATAAATGAAGCAAACCGGCAGGTTTATGAAACTACTGTTACGCAGGACATTCAAGGCTTCTTTTCAATTGAGGCCGACCTCGAACTCGAGTTCCAGAGATAATAGAACATTAATGATATTCCGGTGGTTTAAGAATGTCTAATCAAAATTTTTATACACCATGAAGACGAAAATTTTTGCATTTGCGCTATCAATGTTTTTGGCAGTGCCAGTTATTGCCCAGGAGGCGGATGAGCAGCCAAACGATGTTGATGAGTCTGCAGACCGCATAACGGAACAGCTTACCCGGGCCCTGGCTTTAAGTGAAGATCAGCGTGAGGAAGTTTATGAATTAACCGTTGAAATGCTGGAGGAAAAACACGAGGATGACGAATCCCGTGGAGAGGTGATGGCGAAGTATGATGAAGAGATGGCAGAGATCCTTAATGATGAGCAGTACGCTCAATACATGGAAGGTGAGGACCGCAAGTCGATGATGATGGTGGAAAAACACAAGGCTAAGAAAAAAGCAGCAGGTTACTGATCTCCTTCTTTAAAGTAAATATTAAATCCCGTCAAACACGGGATTTTTTTATTTCTGAAAATTGTGGCATCATTTTTACCAATAGAAGGGAAACATACAAATCATGAAAAATAAAATTGTAATTGCCGCCCTCAGTTTGTGCTTTGCCCTGCCTGCCATGGCACAGCAAAAGGAAAATAAACACGATCCGCGGGCAAGAGCCGAGAAAGTGACAGAAGCCATGGCTGAGAAGTATGGCTTGACAGATGATCAGAAAGAAACCGTTTATGAAGCCAATGTAGAGTACTTCACAACTGCTCATGAAAACCGGGAGAAAATGAAGGAACAGCGCCAGCAAAGAGATGAACGGTTGAAAGAGGTTTTAACAGAGGACCAGTATGCAGCCTACGAGGCAAGAAAAGCCCAGCGCAGGGAAAAGATGAAAGAGCATCGTGCACATAAATGAAGGAACACCGCAAGGCTGCGCCTGATAAGGATTAAGAATCTAAAACTAAAAAAGGAACCTCGCTTGGCGGGGTTTTTTTATGTCCGGCTTTTCCAACTCATACCCGTGTATTAACCCTGAAGCTAAGATTTTTCTCACCTGAAGAATTACTTTTACTTTGCAGGCTTTGTAGAATTAGAATCGTGATGCTCCCGAGATCAGGGAGCCAAAGTAACATACAGGATAAATACTCCAAACTTCGCAACACAACCCATGCAGGAGAAATTTGATAAACTGGAACTGAAGAAAGCTGACGCCCTTAAAGGTGGGGGTGAGCAAAGAATAGCTTCCCAGCACAAGAAGGGAAAGCTTACCGCCCGCGAGCGGATTCATTTTTTAATGGATGAAGGCAGCTTTGAGGAAATTGGGATGCTGGTGACGCACCGCTCTACAGAATTTGGTCTTGACAAGCAGAAGATACTGGGAGATGGAGTGGTTACGGGCTTTGGGACTATCAATGGTCGTTTCACCTATGTTTTTGCACAGGATTTCACCGTACTGGGCGGCTCACTGGCCGAGGCTCATGCCGAGAAGATCTGTAAGGTGATGGATCTCGCCATGCGGAATGGGGCCCCTGTAATTGGCCTCAATGATTCCGGTGGCGCGCGCATCCAGGAAGGCGTGGTTTCCCTTGGGGGCTATGCGGATATTTTTTACCGAAACACACTTAGCAGTGGTGTAATCCCGCAAATCTCTGCCATTATGGGGCCTTGTGCCGGTGGGGCTGTTTACTCCCCCGCGCTCACCGATTTTATTATGATGGTGGAAAACACCTCCTATATGTTTGTGACCGGCCCTAATGTCGTGAAAACAGTGACGCATGAAGAAGTAACCTCCGAAGAGCTGGGGGGTGCCAACACTCATGCTTCAAAGTCAGGAGTTACGCATTTCACCTACGAAAATGAGATCGCCTGTATCAATGGCATCAAGAAATTATTGAGCTACGTCCCGCAGAATTGCGAGGAAGAACCGCCTATGATGAATTATACCTCTGGTGATGAAGGGCGTCCGCAGCTCAACTCTATTATTCCCGATAACCCAAACCAGCCCTACGACATACGCGAGGTAATAGACGGTACGGTGGATGAAGAGAGCTTCTTTGAGGTGCACAAGGATTTTGCGCAAAATATCGTGGTGGGTTTTGCACGCATTGGAGGCCGTTCCATTGGTATTGTGGCAAACCAGCCCAGCTACCTTGCCGGGGTTCTCGATATTAACTCCAGCACCAAAGGCGCCCGTTTTGTGCGCTTCTGCGACTGCTTTAATATTCCGCTTTTGGTTTTTGAAGATGTTCCCGGCTTTTTACCGGGTACTGACCAGGAGTGGAATGCCATTATCACCAATGGGGCAAAACTGCTTTATGCCTTCAGCGAAGCTACCGTGCCAAGGATAACGGTAATCACCCGTAAAGCCTACGGTGGTGCATATGATGTAATGAACTCCAAACACATCGGGGCCGATATGAACTATGCCTGGCCTTCGGCAGAAATTGCCGTGATGGGCGCGAAAGGTGCCGCGGAGATCATCTTTAAACACGAAATAAAGGGGGCTGATGACCCTGCCGCCAAGCTTCAGGAAAAGGAACAGGAGTATGCGCGCATCTTTGCCAATCCTTACCGGGCTGCTGCCCGTGGATACATTGATGAAGTAATAAAACCGGAAGAAACGCGCAGAAAGCTTATTCGCGCTTTTAGCATGCTTGAGAAAAAAGCGGTGAAACTGCCGAGGAAGAAGCATGGGAATATTCCTTTGTAAGCATTTGAGGAACGCAAACTAATCGGTTCAGAATTTTTGGTTTTTTTCCTGTTACTTTAAATCATGCATATTACCAGATCCCTTCTTTTCATTTTTCTAATTTTCCCTTTTGTCCAGTTTAATGCTCAAAACACCTGCCCTACCTGGAACTGGGTTGACTCAATTGCTCCAATTGACAATGATGATTACCGTTTACAGATGAAATCAGACTCGGCTGGCAACCTATATGTGGTGGGTTCATTTACTAGCCTTAACCAGCTGATCTTTGGGCCGGATACCCTTACCACCACTTACCCGCTTCGTAGTTTTTTTATAGCGAAACGTGATACTAACAGAGTGTGGGTATGGGGAGAGCAGTTTGAACTTCACTCAGCACAATGTGGATATGTGGAACCTCAAGACTTTGCTCTTGATAAATCAGGAATTCTTACACTAACGGGTAGTTACTGCGGCCAGGCCGCTTTTGGCCCCCATATACTTTCCGATTCAATAAATACATACAAAAACCTGTTTGTAGCCCGTTTTGATGTCAATACCCGGCAGTGGCTGTGGGCCCAGAAAGCGAGTTCGGTAAACCAAATTGAAGGTAGGGGAATAGCGGTTGATGACACAGGCAACTCTTATATAACAGGATATGCCAATTCGATAGACACCAATCAAATTGCTTTCTTTGATAACCTGTCCCTTGAATACGATTCAGCGATTAGTTTCATTTCCAAAATCACGTCTTCAGGTGATTGGCAATGGGTAAAGACAGTAGCAAAAACATCCAACTTCGGCAATCTTAATAGCAACTATAAAATTGTTGTGGATCCTAACGGCCACCCAATTCTAACAGGACGATTTATTGACCAGATCACGGTCAATGGAATAACTGTTTATGATACCGGTGCTTTAGGAACACTTTACGTTATAAAATACCATCCGAACGGCACACCAATATGGCTGCAAACCATAGAAAATATCGGCCCCCGGGCAATTGATTTAAATTCTGACGCCAGTGGAAACATATATCTAACGGGTGAATTTTACCTGAATATTACTTTTGGCTCTACCATACTTAACACACCTTGGCCAAAGAAGGGCAGATACCTGGCAAAACTGAACACCAATGGCCAATGGCTATGGGCAATGAAGGTGGCTGATGGTAATTTATGGGAATCCGCTTTTATAGTGACCCCTTCTTCAATTTTTTTAACAGGGATTTATTACGGTGACCTGGTTTGTGGCAATGATACCGTGACCGGAAGATATTCTCATAATCTTTATTTGGTGGAGATTGACAGCAGCGGCAATCACGTATGGCATGGCAGTGCTGGTGGAGGAAGCTCAACACAGGGATTAATCGCTTCAGATATTTCAGCCGATAAAAACGGGAACTTATATATCATTGGCTATAGCAAATTCAAATCCTATTATGGGCTTCATAGCTTGTTAAATCCCTCACGTTTCATCGCTAAGATAAGGCCTGATAGCATTTTGAATATTGGTTTGCCAAATGATACTTTGCTCTACTGCGGTGAGAGTTTGAAAATTACGCCAACAACATCCAATGTAGCCAATCTCAAAGTTCGTTGGAGCCCGTCCCACGGCTTGGATGATTCAACGGCTCTGGAACCTGTGGCAGCTCCGGATTCAACTACCACTTATACCCTTTTTGCCTCCACTCTGGGAGGTTGTTCCACCACTGAGCAGATTACCATTCAAAAAGATTCTACGGCAAGCTATATGGGAGCAATTGATGTTTTTAGCTCCCTGGGACATAATAACTATTGTAACGATACGGGTCTTACCCTTTTCACACCACTTTCCTATCCGCATTATTTATGGAGTACAGGCGACACTACCGCTACTCTGAATGTCACAAAACCTGGAACTTACTCCCTTACTGTAATAGATAGCAATGGATGCTACATTTCAGGTTCTGTAAATCTATCGCCTTTGGTGACCATCAGCCCATCCAGTTCTTTACTTTGTGCCAATGATTCGGTTTCACTATCAGCTAGCGCCAGCGGTATTGACAGTCTCAGGTGGAGCACCGGAAATATACAAGCCCAGTTTTATATTCACCAGCCAGGATGGTACTGGGTAACCGGTTACAAAGGAGGCTGCTCATACACTGACAGCGTAAAAATTGATTCCTTCAATGATACAGCGAACGCTCGATTTAACTATGCAAGCAATGGTCTCAATGTAAGTTTTATACCCCAATCAATAGGTATTTCTCAAGGTTTCTGGGATTTTGGTGATGGTTCTACCTCAAATGCAATCAGTCCACAGCATACCTATGGAAATGCAGGTTCCTATTCGGTCTGCTTTACAGCCACCGATGTTTGCGGTTATACCGCCACTCATTGTGATAGCGTCTCCGTGAATCTCTTAAGCCAGAAGGAGCACACAATCCGGCAATCACTCGAAATCTATCCAAATCCAGCCCGGGATAAAATTTACATTAAGACCACCTCACCTCACTATGGAACTCTTGAAATTATGGATATGCGAGGAAGACTATTGCTGTTTGACAGGGTGCCCATGACAACTGAACATGAAATAAGTATTTCTTATTTACCACCTGGCTGTTACTTTATTAAAGTTGGAAGCGCAATTCTGCCATTTGTAAAAATGTAGCCATCTTGCAAAACCCCCGGGGATCTTTAGCAGCTATATTGATGAAGTAATAAAGCCGGAAGAAACGCGCAGAAAGCTTATTCGCGCTTTTAGCATGCTGGAGAAAAAAGCTGTGAAACTGCCGAGGAAGAAGCACGGTAACATTCCGTTATAAGACAGAACCATAAAAGAAAAATATCATGAAAAGATGTAGACCATTCCTGAAATTTCTCTCTTTAGCCCTGGCAATAGTTATATTATTCACAAGCTGTAGTAGCACCACCACCATTCAGTCTATTCCTCCGGGGGCAAATCTTTACATCGATGGTGAACCTGTAGGCAGAACTCCCTACTACCACACTGATGATGATATAGTAGGAACATGTACTTCTGTAATGATGGAAATGGAAGGATATGAAACCTTAGAGGCCACCTTTTGCCGCGATGAGGAACTGGACGTGGGGGCCTTGATCGGAGGATGCTTCTTTTGGTTCCCCTTTCTTTGGATCATGAAGTATAAAGATGCTCATGTTTACGAATTGACCCCGGTCTATGGAGAAACTCCTGTTAAAGCCAGAGAGCTGGAGTACTTCACAACCGAAGATCAGGAACAAAGCGCCACATTCAAGGCAAAAGCCGCAAAACTCCGGGAATTAAAGGCACTTTATGATGAGGGCATTTTGACCCAGGAGGAATATGAAAGCGAGAAAAAAAAGGTGCTGGAAGAATAAATGGAATGCCCTGTTGTAATCCTTCTACCACGCTTCGGTCTCTTCCGAATTATATTTACTACTATAACATAGGCTGCCTTTAAGTAAATCCTCAACCATCTTTCACTTCGGTTCCGGATAAAACCCTCATCTACAAGGTGTTATGTCTTTTTTGGTTTTAGTCCAGGCTATCCCATGATCTATTTGCCAACCCGTGCTTTTTCATGTTATCGAAAAAATAGAACATTGTAACACCCTCAGTTGTAGAATCATGGATTGTGTCAACGAAGGAAAATTGTTATGATCTGAAATTTCCTTAGTTTTACACAACCTAATTCTCCACTTGAAGCCATACCTGATTATGAACACATTCGTAAATACCTTCTTCAAAAATCCGAAATGGATTGATCCGCAAGTGCTTAAGATTGAAACCCTTGGAGAGTTTAGCGCAGACTACCTGGCTGAGGTTCGGGACAACCTTAAAAAAGCGGTCAGTGATGAACCCCTCGTAACCGTGGTACTTACCACCTTCAATGAGGAGGCCAATATTGTACGCTGCCTCGACAGTATTTCACGTAATAAAACGTCCTATCCCTTTGAGGTTGTAGTGGTGAATAACAATTCTACCGACCTAACTGAGGAGTCGCTGAAAATGCTTGAGGTAAGGCATTATGACCAGCCGGTACAAGGCTCTGGCCCTGCCCGCCAAATGGGCCAGGAAAAAGCCCGGGGAAAGTATATTCTTCTTGGTGATGCCGATTGCCTGTATTCTGAAGACTGGATCGAAAAGATGATCCGCAAAATGGAAAAACCCAATACAGCGGTGGTGTATGGCCGTTACAGCTTTTTGAGTGACAACCGCGACCCCCGCTGGCAAATGGCTATTTATGAAATGCTTCGCGATGTGAGTTTTGAAATGAAGCACTTTAAGCGGCCCTACCTCAACACCTATGGCATAAGCATGGCCTATGTCCGCGAACAGGGATTGAAAATCGGCTATGTAAATGATACCCGAAGGGGAAATGATGGCCGCCTATGCTTTGACCTTATGAAATTCGGAAAAGTGAGGCGCCTGCGCAGCTACAGTGCGGCAGCCTGGACCGGAACACGCACGCTTTACCGCGACAGCAACAGTTTTGCCGAGGCCCTGTGGAGACGCGTACTAAACCAGCTTTCGAGGATTGGAGAATTGTTTTACACAATGCCCGATCACGATACAAAAACCTCACCCACCACTGACGACTCCATCAGCGCAAGTCTGAAGCGGATCAAAAGTAAAGTGGGGCTGCAACACGAGCACAAGCATGCCTAAATTCTCCCTTTGGGAGGAGCCTTCTTGGTTCAAGCATTTCCAGCCAGAGCAGCTACAATGATGCAATAGTAAATTCATAATTTCGTTTTCCCCAAAAACAAAAGCATAATAATGAAAGCAAAGATTTTTGCAATTTTTTCAATTACTGCCCTCCTCACTGGTTTTGCTCCTGCCGATGGTGAAATGCTGGAAATAGGACAGAAAGCTCCTCTGGTGACATACCCTATGGAGGATGTAATGACCGGCAAGACACTCGCTCTCAAAGATATTAAGAGAGAAAACGGATTATTGGTGATATTTTCATGCAATACCTGCCCATTTGTTCTCGGATGGGAGAATGAGTATCCCGGGCTAGGAGAAATCACCAAAAAAAATAAAATTGGTATGGTGCTGGTAAACAGCAACGAGGCTAAACGCTCGGATGACGACTCAGCGGATGAAATGCGCAAGCGCTACAAAGATGCCGGATACAATACGCCTTATGTAATCGATAAGGACCATAAATTAGCTGATGCCTTTGGCGGAAAGACCACTCCCCACGTTTTCCTCTTTAATAAAAATCTCGAGCTGGTTTATCGCGGATCGATCAACAATAAGTACGAGGAGCGTGGCAGTGAAGCCGACAAGTTTTATCTTAACGATGCCCTGAACGCTTTGGTAAAAGATCAGAAAATCGAACCGGCAACCACCCGTCAGATAGGATGTTCCATTAAAAGAGTGAAGGCCTGAAGTGAAGTGCTTTATATTTTAATTGGCGGCTCCTTTGCCGCCTTTTTTTTACCCTTCCAGGGAATGTGCCGGGCCTAAACCTCAATGGTAAAGAAGCCTCAGCATCCTTTTTATCCGTGAAGAAATGCTTCCGGAAAATTTTTGGATCAAAGCCATTTTATGCACCCGCGCCTGTACAGGATAAGGGTAGATTTTGTTGA
>CAZNMG010000343.1:0-2931 GCA_964574075.1 uncultured Owenweeksia sp. | reverse complement strand
GGGCAGTCGCAATCCATTTCTATCGGTGTAGCGTTGATATTCAACCCCGTTCCCAAATTCCCCTCCATCCAGATAATAAAAGGCAATGGGAGCGGTAAAGGTGTTTCCTGACCCATATACCCAGGTAGCGCCAATATCAAATTTCTCACTGAACTGATGGTTTAGCACTATGCTTAGATCGTGCCTGCGGTCATATTTATAGGGAAAAATTTCACCTTCGTTGAGATTACTGAACTGGCGGTTTGTCCAGGCAAGGGTATAACCTATCCAACCGGTGGTTTTGCCCTCATTCTTCCTAAGTAAAACCTCAAACCCGTAGGCCCATCCTTTACCATCAGTTTCTACCGTATTTTGCCAGTCGGTGGTTGAAAAAAAGGAAGCGCCCTCCTTGTACTCAATCAGGTTATGCATCCATTTATAGTATCCTTCCACAGAAATTTCATAAGTGTTGCCATCGAGATTGCGGGTACTCCCAATTGCTATTTGCTGTGATTGCTGGGGCTTTACATTTTCAGTGGATGAAACCCATAGATCGGTGGGCATTCCTATACCGGTGTTGCTTAGCAGGTGGATGTATTGCGTCATAGTGGCAAAAGATCCCTTGAGTGACCAGTCATCCTGAAGAAGATATCGGGCCGAAACCCGGGGCTGCAAGGAGTTGTAAAAGGCGCTGCCTGCAAAGTAACTTGAATAGTGGAGGCCGTAGTTAGCGCGCCACCGGTCATTGATAAGCCAGTCATCCTCCACATAGGCATATACATCATGGGCATACACGGGTTTCGAAAATTCGAGAATGGAATCAATGCTGGATTGTTGATAGTCCTGTTGTATCTGCGCAACTCCAGGCCTGAAAGTATGGTAGGTATAACTGGTACCGAAACGCAGGCTGTGTTCCGGGTTAACTACATATTCAAGGTCATAGCGAAGGCCATAATCTTCAATAAGCGAAAAGTATTCAAATCCTGAAGATTGCACGGTGGGCGGGCTGGTGGTATTGTCAGTATTTTCTTCGTCAAAACCTACGCTAAACTTATAGCGGGTATAGGTGGCTGTAAGATTGCCAAATAGCTGATCGTTGAAAAGATGGTTCCAGCGGACCGAACCTGTACGGTTTCCCCATTTTAAACCCTGCCGAAGTTTGGTTTCGTAATCTGAAGATCCAAAAAGTCCATTGTTATACTTCTCATGTTGCCTGAAATAGAAATTGTCTTCCCCGCCATAGTAGCTTAGATAGAGGCGGTCCTTCCGCGAAAGAATATGATTCACCTTTACGTTGAGATCACCAAAATAATATCCCACGGTAAGACCAGGGGGTAAAAACGGGCGAATGATGAGATCGTAATACATCCTGCGCCCACTTACAATAAAACTGGTCTTGTCTTTAATGATAGGCCCTTCCAGCGTAAGCTTGGAAGCAATAAGGCCGATGGCCCCTTCGCCATGAAACTCCTTCATGTTTCCTTCCTTCATATCAATTTCCAGCACCGAGCTGAGCCTGCCGCCAAAGCGTGCGGGGAACCCCCCCTTGGTAAGCTGGACATTCTTAATAGCATCCGCATTAAACACGGAGAAGAAACCAAACAGGTGAGAGGCATTATATACGGGCACCCCGTCCAGCAGAATGAGGTTTTGGTCAGGTGAACCACCCCTGACGTAAAATCCGGTAGTACCCTCGCCTCCTGATTGTACACCGGGCAGGAGTTGAATCGCCCGGATAATATCCACCTCGCCCATGAAAGCCGGAATTTTTTTAATGTCAGGAATATTGAGCCGTACCGTACTCATCCTTGCCTGTTGTGCGGGTAGTTCTTCTGCAGTCACCTGCACTTCCTGGAGTTCCTCGGTGTTGGCCGCAAGATCATAGTCGAGACTCAGATTTTTATCCACCTTCAGGCTGTCGCGCTTGCTTTGGTACCCTATATATGATACAAGAAGCACATATTCACCCCGGGGAACTGTGAGCGAGTAAAAGCCATAGGTATTAGTGGTGGTGCCGTAGGAAGTGCCTGCCAGATATACGTTCACTCCTATGAGGCGTTCCTTGCTGGCAGCATCTTCCACATAGCCGTTTATGGTGTAGGATTGGGCATGTGAAAAGGAATAAATGAGAAAAACAGGGATCAGGAAAAACAGGTTTTTCATGAGAGGTTTGGGTTAGTTTATTATGTTAACGCCACTGCTACTCCTATCGTGTGAAAGCTGCTCACGATGCGAAGAAATTTAGGCGTATAAATCAATGACAATTAAATTGCGGAGCACACGTATTGCAAAACAACATTTTTTTTGGAGACCCGGTGTTAAGGCTCCTATATACCTTTTAGGGGAATTTAAGTATTCCAAAAACAAATAGGCAGTGGATTCTGACGAAGGAAGAATCGTATCAGCTTGCCCAGCAGAAGGCCGGGGAAGGGTACACGGGTAGTGGAAGGGGGAGTTTAAATATTTTGGGTTACCACCCTTCGATACATCCCGCATTGCTTCGCATCCGGGATACTCAGGGTGACAAAGGATGCGGCTTCTTTATATGTTCTGGTTAGGATTAGTGGCAGTGTCACCCTGAGTGATTCTGACATGAGGAAGAATCGTATCGAAGGGTGTGCGGGTGGGGAAATATATGGATTTCGTATGTCACCCTTCGATACAAATTTTCTACGCGATGCTGCGAAAATTCACTCAGGCTGACAGGGGAGAATGCTTCTGCTACTTTCCAAGTCGTACAGGTTTTGCCGCTTCAATTCTTCTAGGTGACAGGGGAGAATGCTTCTGCTAATTTCAAACTAATACCAGAGATTTTTACAAAGGCACCACACTGAGACTAAACCCCGCCACCACACCGTAGCCATTACTCACATTGCTGTAAACGCGGTAGGGCTCCTTAAAGGGGCTGCTGTTGTTGGAGTCACTGAGTAAGGAGGTGCGGTAATACTCGTA
>CAZNMG010000342.1:0-15856 GCA_964574075.1 uncultured Owenweeksia sp. | reverse complement strand
AAATGCTCCTCCAGTACCTGGTAGCTTGCAGCACCGGGAAGGCTAAGAAAAAGTTTGCCAGCCATAGCCCGCAAAGAAAAACAATCTGGGTAAAAAGGCGGCTAATCCTTGGCCAGGGGCATGATCAGGTTAGTGAGTTTGCAGTGGGAGATCAGTTGATCCTCCTCATCAGTTATGCGAATTTCCCAAAGGTGAGTAGTGCGGCCCTTGTGTAGTATTTGCGCTTTGGCGTATATGGTGCCGCTTTTCTTGCTTTTCAAATGGTTGCAGCTGAGCTCTATTCCGAGCACTGCATATTTGGTGTGATCCACATAGATAAAGCTCGAGGCGCTGCCCACACTCTCTGCAAGGGCTGCAGAGGCTCCCCCATGAAGGAGTCCCATGGGTTGATGCACTTTGGGTGTTACGGGCATACTCATCACCAGGTATCCCTGCTCCACATCCACATCTATGTATTCCATCCCCAGGGTTTCCATCAATCCGCCCCCAGCCTGTGCGTTGAGTTGAGCGAGTATTTCTTCTTTTGACATAGCAGTGATTAAACCGCAAATTTAGTCCTCTGTGGCGTATTAGCCAACGAGACCCGCGATACCACCGCGCTGCTGGTGACTTACGACATCTGTAACACGGAAAGTATATTACCTGCAGGATCTTTAAACCATGCGATCAGCGGCTCACCACCCCGGCATATTCCCTTTTCATCAGTGGCTATTTCACCGGTATACTGCTCCATTTTCACTCCTTTCTCCAGCAGTTCGTCCACAGTTTCGTCAATATCCTCAACCTGGAAGTTGAGAACCGTGTAGGTTGCCGGCTCATGATTTGCCTTTGGGTAAATCAGAACTGTGTTACCGTCTTTCAGATGAAGTTCGAGATGACCCATAGGATTTTCCTTCACTTCAAGACCAAGAATTTCACCGTAGAACTCCGTGGCCTTGGCGATATTATCCACTGAATATCCACTGAATGATTTACTGTTTTTTAACATCATTTAATTTTAAAGAATCACACTACTCCCGAATAAAAGTTCCGCCCTCAGCGGGTATCGCTAAACAGGTATATCAGTTCAGGCTGGGTTCACTGTCAGCTTCCTCGGGTTGCGGCAGTTTACTGACATCCATATAAGCCACTTCCCACTGGTGCCCATCGGGATCGGCAAAACTGTGGGCATACATCCACCCATGATCCTGAGGATCGGCATAGATCTCACCTCCGGCTTCTACCGCCTTTCTCACCATTTCATCCACAGCCTCACGATTGGGGGCGTCCATCGCAATGAGTACTTCAGTATGTTTTTTAGCATCAGATATTTCCTTTTTGGTGAATTCGCGAAAGCGATCCTCCACCAGCAACATGGCGAAGATGTTTTCGCCCATTACCATACACGTAGCGCTTTCATCAGTAAACTGTTGATTGAAGGTAAACCCTAGGTGGGTGAAAAAATCAATGCTACGTTGCAGATCCTTTACCGGCAGGTTGATAAAAATTTTTGTGACCATGGTATTTGCTGTTTATGATTTTAAAGGCTGTTGTGTGCAAGAGGAGCTGCGATGTTTAGCTTTCTTTGCATTACAAATCTAGCTGCCCAAGCTGAATTTACGGTGGGGGAAATGCGACAATCGTAGCTGTTGATTACGACACTCCTAATTATTTATCTTTGAGTTATGAAGCACGTATCCATATTAATTCCTGAGGGGCATTTCAGCCTGGTAAATATTGAAGGGACCCACCAAATATTTTCATGGGTAAACCAGTACCTGCAGGAACAAGGGAGGGCACCGTTTTTTCAACTCCACCTGGTGGGGCTGTCTAAAGCCACCACCCAAACAAGCGGTCTTTTCACCATCAATCCGGAGTACCTGATTGATGATGTTGAAAAGACAGATCTGATCATCATTCCCGCCATACATGGGGATATGAATGAAAACATTGTGCGCAACAGGGATTTCCTGCCCTGGATAACCCATCATTACAAGCAAGGGGCGGAAATTGTAAGCCTCTGCATAGGCTCTTTCTTTCTCGCCTCTACGGGCCTTCTCAACGGCCGGCAATGCGCCACACATTGGCAGTTTACCAACGAGTTCAGAAAAGCATTTCCTGAAGCTATTTTGGTAAACGACAAAATTCTTACGGAGGCAGATGGCATTTATACCAGCGGGGGCGCTTACTCCTTTACCAACCTCCTTATGTATCTCATTGAAAAATATCTTGGCCGCGATATAGCCATTATGGCTGCTAAGTCCTTTATGATCGATATAGATCGCAACAGCCAATCGCCCTTTATGCTGTTCACCGGCCAAAAGGAACATAGCGACACTGAAGTGCTTAAGGCCCAGGAATATATCGAAAAGCACTTTAACGAAAAGATTACGGTAGATCGATTATGCGAAAGTGTGAACCTGGGCCGCAGAAGTTTTGAACGCAGGTTTAAGAAAGCGACCTGTAATACAGTTGTGGAATACCTTCAGCGGGTAAAGATCGAAGCCGCCAAAAAACAGCTGGAGTCGGCAAGGAAAACAGTGAATGAGGTGATGTATGAAGTGGGCTACACCGATACCCACGCCTTTCGCAATGTGTTTAAAAAGTACACGGGCCTCACGCCCATTGATTACCGTAATAAGTACAATATGGAAGCGGTGGCCTGATATTTCTAACACAGCTTAAATGCTTCATTTCATTGCACTTCGTTTACAGCTGTGCCTCCACCCCTTTTTCTATCTTTGCCCACTTTATAATTTTCTCCAAAATGATCCAGATCACTTTACCCGATGGCAGTGTAAAAGAAATGCCTGAAGGCTCCTCAGCTTTTGATGTTGCTCAAAGCATAAGTCATGGGCTGGCGCGAAATGTACTTTCGGCAAGCTTCAATGACCAGACGGTGGAAGTAATGGACCCCTTACCGGGGGATGGATCACTGGTACTGTACACCTGGGATGATGCCGAGGGAAAAAAAGCCTTCTGGCACTCCAGCGCCCACATCCTGGCGCAAACGCTTCTTCAGTTTTATCCTGATGCTAAACTCACCATAGGCCCAGCCATTGAAAATGGATTTTATTACGATGTGGATTTCGGAGACCAATCCATAGGGGAAGCCGAGTTTGAGAAGATCGAAAAAAAGATGCTCGAAAATGCCCGGCAGAAACATGAATTCAAAAAGCATCCGGTTCCTAAGGCTGAGGCCTTGGCTATGTACACTGATAATCCTTTTAAAACAGAGCTTATAGAAAATCTGGAGGACGGTGAAATTACCTTTTGCGATCATGCCGATTTTACCGACTTGTGCCGTGGTGGGCATATTCCCAACACCGGTTTTATTAAAGCCGTAAAGGTGATGAGTGTGGCCGGAGCATATTGGCGTGGCAATGAAAATAACCCACAGCTAACCAGGGTTTATGGAATCTCCTTCCCTAAAGCGAGCATGCTCACCGAGTACCTTGAACTTTTGGAGGAGGCGAAAAAACGCGATCACCGCAAATTGGGAAAAGAGCTGGAGCTATTCACTTTCTCCCAAAAAGTGGGACAGGGATTGCCTCTTTGGCTACCCAAGGGTGCCGAACTGCGTGAGCGGCTTGAGCAGTTTTTGAAAAAGGCCCAGCGCACGGCAGGCTACCAACCGGTGATCAGCCCACACATCGGAAATAAGGAATTATACATTACCAGCGGTCACTACGCCAAGTACGGCAAAGACAGTTTTCAGCCTATTCACACCCCCGAAGAGGGTGAGGAGTACCTGCTAAAACCAATGAACTGCCCGCATCATTGCGAAATCTATAAAAGCCAGCCACGCTCCTACCGCGACCTGCCTGTGCGGTTTGCCGAGTTTGGCACTGTATATCGTTACGAGCAAAGTGGGGAATTGCACGGGCTTACCCGTGTGCGTGGTTTTACCCAGGATGATGCCCACCTCTTCTGCACCCCTGATCAGCTCAAGGATGAGTTCAAAAAAGTGATTGACCTGGTGCTTTATATTTTTAAAACACTTGATTTTAAAGATTATACCGCACAGGTATCCTTGAGGGATAAGGAAGATCGCAGCAAGTACATTGGCAGCGATGAAAACTGGGAAAAAGCGGAAAGCGCTATAAAGGAGGCTGTAGAAGAAAAGGAACTGCCGTTTGTAGTAGAATACGGTGAGGCTGCATTCTACGGCCCCAAGCTCGATTTTATGGTGAAAGACGCCCTGGGCCGCCAGTGGCAACTGGGCACCATACAGGTGGATTACAACCTTCCCGAAAGGTTTGAGCTGGAGTATAAAGGCGCTGATAATGAGATGCACCGGCCGGTAATGATCCACAGGGCGCCATTTGGGAGTATGGAGAGGTTTGTAGCGGTGTTGCTGGAACATTGCGCGGGAAACTTCCCTACCTGGCTTACCCCCACCCAAATAGCGATTCTGCCTATCTCAGATAAATATCTTGATTATGCCCGGAAAGTTTCGTATTCGCTTAAAAATTACGAACTTCGCGCCCTCGTTGACGAGCGGGCTGAAAAAACGGGAAGAAAGATCCGTGATGCGGAGGTGAGTAAAATTCCGTACATGCTTATTGTGGGCGAGAAGGAGGAGGAAGCCAAGTCAGTTTCGGTGAGGCGCCATGGCGAGGGAGATATAGGTTCCATGACAGTGGAAGAATTTGCCCAGATGGTGAACCGTGAAGTAGCTGATCAGGTTGGCAGTTTCCAAAACGAAGAAGTTTAATTAAAAATAAAGCACACTGGCTAAGAGATTTAATCCGAGAGGCAGAAGCAGATTTCCTCAAAAAAAGGAAGAACTGCACCAGATCAATGACAAAATCCGATTCCCCAAAGTACGGGTGGTTGGAGAGAACATAGATGAACAGGGAGTTTACACGATAGAAACGGCACGACAAATGGCCCAGGACGAAGGACTGGACCTGGTGCTGATAGCCGAAAAAGCTGACCCTCCGGTGGTAAAGATCGTGGACTATAAAAAGTTTCTTTACGATCAGAAAAAGAAACAAAAGGAAATAGCCCAGAAAGCCCAGAAGACAGTGGTGAAGGAGATCCGTTTTGGCCCCAACACCGATGATCACGATTATGAATTTAAACGAAAGCACGCGGAGAAGTTTCTGGAAGAAGGGGCCAAACTAAAAGCCTACGTTTTCTTTAAAGGACGTTCCATTGTGTTTAAGGATAAAGGTGAGATACTACTATTGCGCCTCGCCCAGGATCTTGAGGATCTCGGAAAGGTGGAAAGCATGCCCAAGCTGGAAGGCAAGCGCATGATAATGATGATGGCACCGAAAAAGTAGTAGGGAGTAGTGAGAGGCTAGTTTTTAGATAGTTCCTCATTACAACCATAGTAAAGAAAGTTTAAGAACCCGAAATAAAGCGAATAGAAATGCCAAAAATGAAGACCAGGGCCAGTGCCAAAAAGCGATTTAAGCTTACGGGTACCGGCAAGATCAAAAGAAAGCACGCTTTCAAAAGTCACATTCTTACCAAGAAGGGGACAAAACAAAAGCGTAACCTCACCCACTCTACACTTGTAGATAAAGCGGATGAGGCGAATATTAAGAGACAACTTTGTATCTAAACGATCACAAGAGTTATTAATTAACCCTGAGTAAGTGCACCTAAGATTCCGAAATCCGGGACGCCTTGCCCAAAAAATTAAGTAAATTATGCCAAGATCAGTAAACAGCGTAGCCAGCAGGGCTCGCAGAAAAAAAGTGATGAAAATGGCCAAAGGATACTTTGGTCGTAGAAAGAATGTGTGGACAGTAGCTAAAAATGCCGTTGAAAAAGGGCTTGTTTATGCTTACCGTGACCGCAAAACCAAAAAGAGAAATTTCCGTGCCTTGTGGATCCAGCGTATTAATGCCGGAGCCCGCCAGGAGGGGATGTCCTATTCGGCCTTTATGGGAAAGGTTAAAAGCAGTGGTATTGAACTCAACCGCAAGGTGCTGGCTGATTTGGCCATGAACCATCCGGAAGCTTTTAAAGCCATTGTGAATAAGGTAAAATAAATTAACCCGGTTCTTAAACTTACTAAAAGCTGCTGCACTCTGTGTAGCAGCTTTTTTATTGGTAATCACCTTAATACACAACATTTAGGTAATTCACCGGTTGATAATATGGCGAATGCTTAAACCCTCCCTGTATGAAAAATTGTTTCCTTTTCCTGACGTTGCTAGCCCTCGCTATCTCGGGTTGCGAAAAGGAGAAGAATGATGGGCCAAATCAGGGTAACGATGTTTTTGTAGCCATAGAATCAGATCCCAATCTTTCGCTGTTTGCTGCGGCTCTTGAATCAACCGGGCTAAGGCAGCAACTGTCGGGCACCTTCACCGTACTGGCCCCCACCGATACGGCCTTCCGACAACTGTTTTCCGATTTCAACGTAACTACAATCGAACAGTTAAAGAGCCGCATTGGTGATGCAGAACTGAAAAACGTGTTGGCTTACCATTTCATTAGGGGGAAATCCATAAAGCTGGGTGAGTTTCAGCAGCAGTTTGAAAAAACCGAAGCTAAAAACAGCAAGGGCAGTAAACTCAGTTTGCACATCGGCCTACAGGATAGCCTTGTAAATATCAATGGAATGTCGGCCAGGATTTCTGAGGGGAACATCAGTGCGGGAAATGGTATAGTACACAAAATTGACAAAGTACTCACCCTTCCTACCATTGCCAGCTTACTACTTCTCGATCAACGGCTGACCGTTATGCACCAAACCCTCATAAAGTCGGGGCTCAACACATTCTATTATCAGGAAAATGAGCGTGTGACACTTTTCGCACCCTCTGATTCGGCTTTTCAAGTACTTTTTGAAAGCCAAACGGACTTCGAAGACTTCCCTGGCTTTCATCAGTTTTACGGGCAGCAGGGCCTGGAAGAAATAGTAAAATATCAAACCCTGGATGGGGCTTTTACACCTGAAACTTTTGAAAGTCAGCCCTATCCCACACTGCTAAATGGAAAACCAATTTTTGTAAGTGTCTCCAATAATGGGTTTCTCCTTAGTGACAACGGAGGAAATGACGAAGCCCGTCTCACCGGGGCCCACCTTTCCGCCATCAATGGTGAAGTGCTTATAACTGATGGCGTTCTGCTACCCGATTAATTTGGAAAGGCTACAATGGGAAAGCATTAAAGCCAACGAGAACAACCCGCAGCGGAGTAAAATTAGACGAACTTATCTTTGGAACAGTTTTTGGAATAATAATATCTGAAATTGCAATATCTGCTCAAGCAGCAGATCTCAGATAGTTTGGATAAATTTTGTTTGGTTGGTTGAAGTGCCGGTAATTCGGGAAGTGAAAGCTTCTCAATTACCGGCTTTTTCAATATATTCACTCACCTGATCCAAAGCCTCCTGGTTTAACTCGCTTTCAAAGGTTTCGATTATCCGCTCCTTCTCCTTTTTGGTAAGGTGCCAACTCAGCGATACAGCATCTTCTTCATTAAAAAGGGAAAAGCGGACCATCCTTATAGGAAGCTCAAGATCATCCCGGCTCAGCTGCATCAGAAGGGATTTGTTGTAGATCTGAAAGTTGTGAAAGCTTTTAAAAACCCCACCGATGGGTAGCACCAGTTTATCAAATTTGGTTACCCTATCCGTCTTTATTGGGATCTGATCAGGGCGATTGGCCTTTATTTGTACCATTACAACACCGCTGGTATTGTCCTTTATCCAATCCTTAAAAGTGTACACATACCGAAGCGCCAGTTCAAAACCTTCATTGTCGCGCACCCCGGCATCTATAAGTTCTATGCTTGGGTTGGAGGGCATGTTGACCAACGGAGTGATGTAGGGGAATGAGGCACTGAGACGCAGGGCGGTGAGGAAACTGAGGTTATCCGAATTCTGGCGCGCAAAAAAGCGGCTGTATTCCACTCCGTCAAACTCCTTCACCTTTCGGATACCGGAATAGGGTTCAGTAAAAGTAAGATAGGAAACCCCCTTGGTGCTCATAAGCAGCTTGCGGCCATCACCTACAATAGAGGGCCCCAGTATCAGTGTCGGCATACTGGCGTTGTACTCCAGATCCCTGTATTCTTCAAATCTCCGGTCGAGTAAGCCCATGGTATTGGCGGAGAGTTTTCGATCAAAGGAATAGCCCCTGTCCATCGTATAGGTATAGGCTCCAACCTCCACATCCCGCAACCTGAAAAAGAGATCATTAACAGCGAGGGTAAAACAGGTGGGGTTTAAGAGATCGCGTGCCAGTGACCACTGGACCTGCTGATCATATGGATTAATGTCGGGCCGATTTGTGGATCTGTACTTCAGTTCGCGGTAAAAGGCCGCTCCCAGCATCCCTCCGGATGAACCTGTGATAAGATGGAGCTGACTGTACAACCGGCCATCCGTAAGGCTGTCGGCTTCCTGCAGCACTTTTAAGGTCCAGAGTGCAGAACGTAAACCTCCTCCACTTACATTGAGAATAACCAGCGCTGGTTTTGCCATTCCCGTTTGAGCCTTCCAGTTATCCAGTACCTTCAGCTCATTACTAATATCCCACGCTACAATAGAATCAGTTGTGAGACTGTCGAGAACGTTATAGGAATACTCGGCCCGTGGGGCTTCGTAGTCCATACCGTATGCATAATTCATCGTTTTAAAGCGATCCCAGCCTGAGAGGTAATTGAGCAATACCAACACCAACACTCCAATGGTAAGGGTCCATGTTTTCAGGCGGGTATAAAATGCCCCGGTAACCATCAGGTACAGTGCAAAAATCAGGAATACTGTAGCACCGGCCGGTATCATAAAGAACTCATAATCGCCTACCATGCTCAACCCGATCACAATAAGAATGAGCACGATAAAATAGACAGAGGCACTGAAATGATGTTGTTGTATGGCATTGAGGAGCACCTGTCGCTTGTAATGCGTGGTCTGGCGGGTCAGCTTTATCGAGAATGGCGTTCGTAAATAGTAATTGACCTGCGACTCAGGGTGTGCGGTAACCTTCCCGCCCTTTTTGATGAGTTCCCCCAGCGAGCGCAAGGGCCCTTTCCTTCCCTTTTCATCAGGAAGCTCGAGGGTTTTTATCGTACCAATAAAATAGGTGAAGGTGAAACTTACCACCAGGAAAGTTCCGGTCACCAGTCCGCCCACACTCAGCAGGATATCTGTTGCGGCTGCATCTTCATCAAACAGAAATGTGATGATGTTGTAAATATAAAAGAGGTAAAAAAATGCGGGCAGCAGGGAGTTATTAATACTGAATTTCCATAGGGGTCGCTCGAGGGTGGCCAGAAATGGGTACCGATAGCTGTAATAGATGTAACTGCTGATATGATAGGCTACAATGAAAAGCCCGGCAGTGATACCCACTATAAAATAGCTGATGAAATCCACCTGGTTGAGATACTCCGGTGCCAGAAAAAGATAGCGTAACCCATAGGCTTCCGCTAGTACGCCTCCTACAAAACCAAATAACAAAAGCCAAAATATCAACAGGATATGGCTTCGCCTGAGGTGCAATAAAAAAAGCTGAACCGGAAAAAAGGTGGTAAGGAAGTACCATCTGCTTTTAAACCAATTGATCAGCGAGTTTATCATAGAGTTTTCATGCTATACCAAACTGGGTGAAGTGATGCAAAATATGCTTTTTATGCAGATGCATCCACTCTTCGCCATTAAGCGTCCCAAAGTTCGGATGTATGGCTGTATGATCAGGATTTTTCAGAAAATACGTCTGCATTTCCACCAGCGCCTTCATAAGGTCCAGTTTGAGATCCTCAATATCACCTGAAGCTTCCTTCTTATTCATCACATAAAATGGCGGTTCCTGAAGACCCTGGACAAAGGGCCTGTCACTCATCAAAAATTTCTTATATCCAGCCAGTTTCTCCTCTGGGGTGGTGATTTCATCCCCCACATTTTCAAGGCTCATTTTTATGCCGGTTTGCAGATGGGCGATCATTTCAGGAGCTGACATTTGCCCCCATAGCGGTGCGGCATCAGCCTTGAGATTCGATAACATAGCCGGCACGGATTCCATAAAAAACTGGTGATAATTCATTTACTAGCGTTCGGTGATCTCCACCATTAAAAAGTTAAGGTTATCTGAAGTAGGCATGGTTTCCGTTTTATTGGAAGTACGAACACGGAAGATATCCTTTTTCACTTTAAGGTCTGTAAGTGTACGCTCAATACTGGCAGCCCGTGACTTGGTGAGCCGGGGGTTATTGATATTGTCGAAAACTACAAATTCATAAAAGAGGTCGCCCGGCTGGTTCATCATTTCCGACACCAGCGTGAGCATAAAATGCCCTGCAGGGTAAAGGCGGCTCTTCTGGGGAAAAAACTCAACATTTAATACCGGGGCCCTCAAGTTTACAGTGGGGGTTCCGCCATCAATCGGGGCAGTGGTTCCGGGGTTTGAAATTACATATACCTCTACCCTTCGGTTCAACGCCTTTTCCTTATCCGAAATCTCCTTAAAGAGCGGCTGGGTATTACTGAATCCCTGATACGACATGCGATTAGGATCCACCCCATTGGCTGCTAAAAATTCATATACCATTTTGGCCCGCTCCACCGATAGTTGCTGGTCGTTGCCACAGCACACATGCCCCTGCAACTGAACCTTCATCTCAGGAAATTTTTGCATTACCTGCAGAAGTTCCTGCAGGGGTCCAAAACTCTGTTGAACGGGAATAGGTTGATTACCCACAAAATTAAGGTTGGGTATCCGGATCTTATCCCCGGTTTTAAATTCAAGATCAGTTAGCTTCTGATCAGGAGCCGGAATGCGGGTGGGGTCAATTATAAAATAGATCTCACAACGCCTGTTGCGGAAACGCTCATCAGCACTGTTCTGGTAGCGTGGCTTTTCCTCACCGTAGTAATCCGCCTTGATCTTCATCGGATCCAGTCCGTTGTAAACCATGTAAGCCAGTATACTCTGCACCCGCCTCTTTGATAGAATACGGTTATACTCCTGGCTGGCAAGGCTGTCGGTATGGCCATACACTTCCACGCCCTTCAATACGGTAAAGGGAAGAACAGCAAAAACACTATCCATTTTGGCTTTTTGAAGAGTTTCAAGAGCAAAAGCATCGAGGTCAAAATTCACCTCCAGAAAAACAACGCTGTCTCCCTTAGCAGCCTGAGCAGCCAGCCCCGAGAAATCCGTGCTGAGAGTAGAAATTAAAACCAAAAACCACACCTTTATCACCTGCATATCTCTAGAACGGAAAATTCGAAAATTACTTATTTTTTAAAAGCAAAGAGACCATCCTGAATCTGAATCCGGGATGGTCTCCTTTAATTATATTTTGCTGTTAAATGTGGATCACTTCGTCATAGGCAGCCGCTGCGGCTTCCATCATTGCCTCACTCATGGTGGGGTGCGGGTGCACAGATTTCACTATGTCCATACCTGTGGTTTCCAGTTTACGGGCCACCACGGCTTCTGCGATCATTTCAGTAACATTATTGCCGATCATGTGGCAGCCGAGGAACTCTCCGTACTTAGCGTCAAAAATCACCTTCACAAAACCTTCCTTATGTCCGCTGGCGCTCGCTTTTCCGCTGGCGGAGAAAGGAAACTTTCCAACTTTAATGTCATATCCTGCTTCTTTCGCTTGTTTCTCAGTGTAGCCCACAGAGGCAATCTCAGGAGAGCAGTAAGTACAACCTGGCAGGTTGTTGTAATCCAAAGGCTGTGGATGATGACCCGCTATTTTCTCCACACATAATATCCCTTCTGCGGAAGCTACGTGTGCAAGGGCCGGGCCGGGAACACAATCGCCAATGGCATAATAGCCTTCTATATTGGTGTTGTAGAATTCATCTACCGTGATCTTGCCTTTTTCAGTTTTGATGCCTGTTTCCTCCAATCCGATATTTTCAATATTGGCAGCCACGCCCACGGCCGAGAGTACCACATCGCACTCAATGGTTTCCTCGCCTTTCTTGGTTTTTACGGTCACCTTGCATCCGTCACCAGAAGTATCCACATTGGTTACTTCGCTGCTGGTCATGGTTTTGATTCCGTTTTTCTTAAAGCTGCGCTCCAGTTGCTTCGATACTTCTTCATCCTCGAGGGGTACCAGGTTTGGAAGAAATTCCACTACCGTTACTTCTGTACCCATGACTTTATAGAAGTAGGCAAATTCCACTCCTATTGCCCCTGATCCTACAACTACCATTCTTTGAGGTTGCTTTTCCAGCGACATGGCCTTCCGGTAACCAATTATCTTTTCACTATCCTGTTTGAGATTAGGAAGTTCGCGGCTGCGGGCACCGGTGGCAATAATAATGTGTTTGGCAGCGTACTCTTTGGTATTGCCTTCTGCATCCTTCACATCGAGCTTCTTACCGGGTTTAAGCTTGCCCTCACCCATTATCACCTCTATTTTATTCTTTTTCATCAAAAATTCGATCCCCTTGCTCATACCGTTGGCCACATCCCGGCTACGATTCACCACAGCACTAAAGTCCTTGTCAAAATTTTCAACCTTAAGACCGTAGTCCTCAGCATGTTGCATATATTCAAAAACCGTAGCGCTTTTCAGGAGGGCCTTGGTAGGAATACACCCCCAATTGAGACAGATACCTCCGAGGCTTTCGCGTTCTACAATGGCGGTTTTTAAACCCAACTGCGAAGCCCTTATGGCGGCTACGTAGCCACCGGGGCCACTACCTAATACTATTACGTCAAAATCCATAGCTGATCTTTATTCGATTTCTTTTAAAAAGTGGTGCGAATTTAAGTCTTATTCTCAAAGAAGCCGGCCGATCCACAATCGATTAGGCTGATCAGCGAATGGCAATGGCCGAAATCTCCACGTTTACCCCCTTTGGCAGGCGGCTTACCTCCACTGTTTCACGAGCCGGTGGCATTTCATTAAAATAGGTGGCATACACATCATTGATCTCGTTAAACTGCCCCATGTCCTTTACAAAAATGGAACACTTCACAATATTTACAAAGTCCAGACCGGCCTCCTTAAGGATGCTTCCAATATGGCGCATCACCCAATGGGTTTCATCATTTATGTTTTGAGTTTGAAGTTCACCATCGGCAGGGTTCAAGGCTATCTGCCCGGAGATGTATAAGGTATCGCCACCCCACACTGCCTGGCTGTAAGGGCCGATTGGAGATGGGGCAAACTGCGTAGCAACTATTTTTTTCATGGTGATTTTTTTGATGAGTTGGAAGCCGGTCTTTCTAAGAAAAACAGGAATTTTAAAATTGTTTGCTTCTATTTGTAAGCGAAGATATAAAGCTTTGAAACTCCTGATCATTGATAACTACGACTCCTTTACCTATAACCTGTTGCACTACCTGCAGCAGCTTGTAGATGATGTACAGGTGGCGCGAAACGATGAGATAAGCCTTGAGGAATGCTCAGCCTTCACCCATTTTGTGATCTCTCCAGGGCCGGGGCTTCCACAACAGGCGGGAATAACAATGCCCCTGATCAGGCATTTTGCCCCCACTCACCCTATCCTGGGAATTTGCCTTGGCATGCAGGCGCTGGCCGAATACAGCGGTGCTAAACTGTACAACCAACAACTCGTAGCGCATGGCATTCAGCGGCTCGTACAGCGTCTTCCTGTAGATTCCTGGTTATTGAAGGATCTTCCACCACAGTTTTTGGTGGGCCTGTACCACTCGTGGGCGGTTGAGGAAAAGACTCTCGATTACAACTGGCTGGTAACCGCACGAAACGAACGTGGTACCCTAATGGCAATGGAGCACAAATCCCTGCCCCTGGCCGGGGTTCAGTTTCACCCCGAGTCCATAATGAGTGAATATGGGCTACAGCTTTTTCAAAACTGGCTGGCAAAGAAGGATCATATCCACTAGAAGAGGTTTTCAATACCAAACCCACACCACCTCTAACCGTTTTTGCTGGCAGAACTTTCATAGATTGCAGTACCTAAAAAATCCAAACCATGTTTAGCATTATCCTTCTCGCATTGATTGGCCTGGGCAGCTTTTTCCTGTTAAAAGGCATCGGGCAAAAAAAACGCGGCCATATTTTTCTCGGTGCTCTGATTATACTGTGCTCCGGATTGTTCTTTTGGTTTATGGGTTTTTGGGGTGAGAAGCTGTGGTTTGACGCCCTTGGCTACAATGACCGCTTCTGGACGCTGTTCTTTTTCAGGGTGGGCCTCACAGCAGGGGGCGCTATTTTAGGCGTGCTCATTGTGCTGCTACTTTTAATGTTTCTCCCGCGCAACCGCAGGATACTTCGCTATGCGGTGTTGGGTTTGGCGGTGGTAATTGGTGGCACCTGGGGGCTGGCCAACTGGAGCACACTCATGAAATTCTGGTATGGCGTAAAAACAGGTACTACAGATCCGATACTGGGAATGGACACAGGCTTTTACCTTTTCTCACTTCCTTTTTTTGAAAAGGTATATGGGGTATTGTTTACCCTCACCCTCATATGTGTGGTGGTGTCATTTTTTGGAAGGTTCAGACTCGAAACCACTGGAAATAACATAAGGCTGCACCGCGATGATGCCGTGGACAAGGCAAGGATGGACCACTCTCTCTACTTTACCGCAGCGGTTTTGTTGCTCATCCTTGCCGCAGGCAAGTTTTTGGAGCGGTTCGAACTTATGTACTCTGACCTTGGGGCGGTACACGGCCCTGGCTGGACAGATGTAAACATCGTATTACCAACGCTGATGGTGCTGGTGGTGATAACCGCATTAATGGGAATAATTCTGCTGCTGCCTGCAGGCCGCAAACTCATTCAGCGCTTTGCAGGCAGGGGAACCAACCGGGGCTTTGTACCCATTTTCACCACAGCCATTACCTATGGGGTGGTGCTGGCCTCCTGGTTTATAGGCCTGGCGCTTCTCCCAATGGCTTTTCAAAACTGGAGGGTATCGCCCAATGAGATTTCCTATGAAAAGCCCTATATCGAAAACAGCATAGAATTTACCCGTAAAGCTTTTAAGCTCGATGTGATTGAGGAACGGGAATTCCCCGTTAGCGACAAGTTTACAAGAGAAATGGTACAGAACAACAGCACCATATTCAGCAATATCCGTCTTTGGGATTATCGTGCGCTGGATGCTGTATTGAAACAGTTTCAGGAAATAAGACTGTATTATGAGTTTGAAGATGTAGACATCGATCGCTACTCTTTTGGTGGGGACTACCGGCAGGTAATGATCTCGGCACGTGAGATGAACGCTAACAACCTGCCTCCCAAAAGCCAAACCTTTGTGAACCAGATCTTTAAATACACCCATGGATTTGGAATCGCCCTCACCTCCGTATCTGATTTTACCCCGGAAGGCCTTCCCAATCTTCTGGTAAAAAATATTCCGCCCGAAAGCCAGCATGAGGAACTGGCAGTAACACAACCACGCATCTATTACGGTGAACTGACTAAGGATTATGTAATAGTAAATTCATCAGAGCAGGAATTTGACTACCCAAAAGGGGATCAAAATGAGTACAACAGCTATTCGGGCAAAGGAGGAGTGGAACTGAGCAATATCTTCCGCAGGTTCATTTATTCGTATAAGATGGATGACGTGAAGTTGCTGCTTTCCTCCTACCCCACTTCCCAAAGCCGCATCATGTTTAAGCGTGAGGTAAAAGAGCGGGTAAAAAGCCTGGCTCCCTTTCTGGAACTCGACAATGACCCGTACATAGTAACTGCCAACGGGCAGCTGTACTGGATGCTGGATGCCTATACCACCTCCAGGTATTTTCCATACGCGGAACCCTACTCTGCCCAGGAAGCATTGCAATACAAGGATGGTGAGGAGACGCGCAACTTCAGGGTGCAGCACGACCGCGCGCTTGAGGGGATAAATTACATCCGCAATTCTGTAAAGGCTGTGGTGAATGCTTATGATGGCAGTGTGGAATTCTACATGTTTGATGAGGATGACGCGCTCATT
>CAZNMG010000341.1:0-3147 GCA_964574075.1 uncultured Owenweeksia sp. | reverse complement strand
CTGTGTAATGTACACGCTGGTACCATCGGCCCTCAAGAGGAGTTTTTCATCCAGGCCTTCATCCCGCAGGTCTACCCATACCGAACCATCCTCCTTCTTATAGAAGACCTTTTTTTCCAACCCTTCCTGCACTACCTGTTTGCCCAGCAGATAGGTTTTGCTTTCGTAATAAATCTTATCAAAATTTACCCCGAGCCTCAGGTAGGTTTGTTCAAAACCCTCATATACCCATCCGTTCATGGTTTTCCAAAGCTCCAGGGTTTCAGGATCATCTTCCTCCCATTTCCTCAACGTCTCCCTGGCCTCCTGCATAATTGAAGCCTCCTGCTCAGCTTCATTTGTGGGTTTACCTTGTGACACCAGCTCTGCCACCTGCTTTTTGTAAGCTTTATCAAACTCTACATAATACTTTCCCACCAGGTGATCCCCCTTCATACCTGATGATTCGGGGGTTTCTCCTTTACCAAACTTTTGCCAGGCTATCATGCTTTTGCAAATGTGAATACCCCGGTCATTAATGATCTGTGCCTTAATCACCTTCTTCCCTGCCGCTTTCAAAAGTTCGGCTACAGAATAGCCTAAGAGATTGTTGCGCACATGGCCAAGGTGAAGGGGCTTATTGGTGTTGGGCGAAGAGTACTCCACCAGGTACGACTCCTTCCCCCGGGGCTGGTGCCCGAAGTTTTCATGGACGAAAATTTCCTTCAGGTTTTTCACCCAGAATTCGTCATTCACTACCAGGTTCAAAAAGCCTTTTACCACATTAAAACTGTTGATCTCAGCGATCTCCCGCTTCAGGTACTCCCCTATTTCATTTGCAGTTTGCTCAGGATTTTTTCGGCTGGCTTTAAGATACGGAAACACCACCAGCGTATAATCACCCTCAAACTCCTTGCGTGTGGCAGAAATTTCTATATCCGGGGTCTCCAACTCATAAAGTTCGAACAGGGCTTTTTTTGCACCCTTCTCTATTGTTGAAATCAGTGTGGCTATCACTTGTTGTTGCGTAGTTTGGATATTATTTTATCAATTACCGGGTGCACCACTCTAAAGGCGGCTTCGGCCATGCTGTTGCCATTGACATCCAGAAGAGGGTTTATCTCCGTTACCTCAAGGCAGCAAAGCCGTGGGTCATCCACCAGCCATAGCAAAAGCTCCCGGGCCTCATCCTCCATTAATCCGTCTTCTACAGGAGTTCCTGTGCCGCGGCTGATGCTGGGGTCCATGCTATCAACATCAAATGAAATATAAATGATCTCACATTTCCGCAGATGCTCAAGAGCCTCCTTAGCTACAGCTTCCACGCCTTTTTCGCGAAGTTCGGCAACGGTAACATTCGGTATCTTAAACTTTTCGCGAATGCAATTTTCGGGTTCCTCAGTGGACCGCACGCCAATGAAGAAAAGATCCTGTGGCTTTACCCGCTGGTTACTGCCCTTCATTTCATTCCAGTGCCAGATGGTTTCCTCCATGGGTGTATTGTTCTGGCACTCGAGGTTATCCTCCTTGAGGGCTGTAGCCAGGGGCATGCCGTGTACATTGCCACTGGGGCTGGTGTAAGGTGAGTGAAGATCGGCATGAGCATCAATCCATATTACGCCCAACCTTTTATTGGGATAGGCTTCCTTTATTCCTGCTATAGTACCCCCGGCATTACTGTGGTCACCGGAAAATACTATCGGAAGCTTATTCTTTTTGTAAACCTCCTCCAGGGTTTTGGTAATCCTTTTATACATTTCGGCAATGCCATCCAGACGTTTGGCAAAGCGTGCTTCAGTTTTGCGGAAGAGGCGCTGATTGAGCGTACGCACCTCCTTTACGGAATGTTTTTTGAAAAACTTCGGCTTGTATTTCAGGCTCGCAAATTTAAAGGCACTTAACCCCAGGCTCGACCCCCTGGTTCCAGCCCCAAGCTCAGACATCACGCCAACTATTTGTATATCTTTCGCCATAAATTTTGCTTAACGAGCCGCAAAGGTACTTAAGCACTATAGATTTGAATTCGATCAACACAAACTTTAATGGATAGCAGTGACATTCAACTCCTTACAGGGCTTAAAGAAGGCAGGGAAACCGCTTATCGCCAGCTTTTCCAACAGTATTTTGAGCCTCTCACGTATTTCGCCAATAAGTATCTTCAGGATGTGGATGCTTCAAAAGATATTGTACAGGGCGTATTTTCACAGCTGTACCAGGGCCGGGAAGAACTTTCCATCAACACTTCGGTAAAATCCTATTTATATCGTGCTGTGACCAACCGCAGCCTCAACGAGATAAAAAGCAGCAAGCTTCATCAGCAGCACCATTCGGATATAAAAGCAACGGCCGATACTGAATTTTCCGAAAACAGTATGGAGCTGAATGAGCTCGAAATGAAGATCATGAAAATTGTGGAAGGCCTGCCCGAACGCACACGCGAAGTTTTCAAACTAAGCCGCTTTGAGCATAAAACCAATCAGGAAATTGCAGATGAGCTAAACATTTCCAAGCGCACCGTGGAAACCCAGATCAGCAATGCGCTTAAGATACTGCGCCAGGCATTGAAAGTTATTGTGCTTCAGTTCATTTTAAAAATTATGTAAGCCTACTACGTGTGCAGGCGTTTTCGATTGTCATAGAGCGGACAGGAACACACAAAGGCTTGCACCCTACGCATTAAAACTAAAGTAATGGTTCTATAAAATTAACCTCCTATAAGGAACAGAATGGCCACAAATGATGAAATAGCACCTATCATCGTCCGTCACCTGGCAGGCGAGACCTCAGCGGCTGAAGAGGAACAGCTACAGAACTGGGTTGCCCGATCGGAAGAGAACCGGAAGGAGCTGGAGGCATGGCGTGAGACCTGGCAGCGTAGTGAAAACTTATCGCCCATGCCCCGGGTGGATGTGGATGCGGAATGGAAGAAATTTCAGCAGGCGCACTTTCACAAGGCCGGCAAACTTATTTCGCTCAGCAGGATACAATATGCTGCAGCTGCCGCAGTACTCTTGGGTGCATTTATTTCTGCCATTTATTTTGCGGGAAGCACCACCTATAAAACTTCTTCCTACGAAAGGCTTACAGTAGATCTTTCAGATGGGAGCAAGGTTTATCTCAATACCAACACTGAGCTGCACGTGAGCCGTACCTTTAATTGGTTTACCC
>CAZNMG010000340.1:0-3543 GCA_964574075.1 uncultured Owenweeksia sp. | reverse complement strand
AAGCCCCACAGTGCTGAGGGTAATTCGTTTGGGTGACATTCCCAGGCCTTCCGGTGAGGTGATCTTCTCAATGGCCTCCAATACATTGGTGTAATTCATGAGCGGTTCACCCATTCCCATAAAAACGATGTTGGTGAGGGGCCGGTTGAAAAATGTTTCAGCTTCATTTCTTACCGCCACTACCTGGTCATAGATCTCGTCAGCATTGAGATTGCGCATACGCTTGAGCTGGCCGGTTGCGCAAAAGTGGCAGTCGAGACTGCAGCCCACCTGTGAGGAGACACAAGCCGTAATTCTTTTATCGGTGGGGATTAAAACCGACTCCACCACCTTTCCATCGTACAGGCGCACCGCATTTTTAATGGTACCATCGCTGCTGCGCTGCATCTGGTCAACCCTGATGTGGTTTATAACGAATTCATTCTCCAGTTTTTCCCGCAGCGAAAGGCTGAGATTGGTCATATCGTTGAAATCCCTGGCGGCTTTTTGCCAAAGCCATTCATACACCTGGGTGGCCCTGAATTTAGGCTCATCAACAGAAGTAAAATACTCCTGCAGCTGCTCTTTGGTAAGAGTTCGTATGTCCCGCTTTTGTTCCATCGCTGCAAAGGTAGGGATGCATTTTGCAATAAGGATAAGGTAAAGTTTCAGGTTCTTTCCGCTTGGTCACACCTTGTTCGGTGAAATCAATTGCATGTGCGATTATTATTTGGATTTTGGCAGTTAATGCTTCTATTTTTTCAGCAATTTCAGAAGAGTTGGCTGTGCTTCAGGACTTTTTATTTCCACAAAGTATATTCCGGCTGAAGCATCAATGTTTATTTCGATCAAAGATTCATGAAGGCAAGGTTTTGTAAAAATTTTTTTCCCCGAGGCAGTGTACACATTTATTTCCTGAACGTTCCCAAGCGGTGCCTCCAGGAAAAAATTACCAGCGGAAGGGTTTGGAAAAACTGAAATGCTCACCCCTGGACCGTCATTATTTAGTGACAGCCCTGGTTGCCCCAGTTTTAAAATGAATCCATTCCAATTGTTAGTGGATACAAGCTGTTGTACCCCATTTGTTGGGTCAAAGTCTGCCTGACCTTGGAACTTGCCAGTGGCATAAATCGCCCCTGAGCTGTCAACGGCAATTTCTAATAGGCGCTCATCGCCTGTGCCTTGAATGGTGCCACTCCAGAGCCAATTTCCGGAGGAGCTGATCTTGCCCATGAAGGCATCATGGCCGCCAGAAAACAAGTAAGTGGTATCGATGCCCGGAAATGAAATATCCCCATCCGTGAAGCCACAGATGTACACGTCTCCAACATGATCAAGGCTCATATCCGTGGCGTAATCAAAATCATCTCCTGCTATTCGATTGGACCAGAAATAATTTCCGGAAGTATCATACTTTGCCACGAATACATCGTATACCCCCCAGGTAGTTCCGTTCAATCTGGCACTGGCCAATCCAATATTAAAATCGATATGACTAATGAAAGTGCCGAGGACATATACCTTGCCTTTTCTGTCAAGTTTTACTTCCGATGCTTGTTCATCGCTGGGGCCACCCAGATGTCTGGCCCATCTGAAGTCCCCGCTACTATCGAGCTTCACCAAAGCGATATCTATGGCCGAAGCTGTAAAAGACAACTGACTGGTAGGAGAGGGGTCGAAATCCAGGGTGTATAAGAATTCAGATAGTACATAAAGGTTACCTACGGCATCAGATGCAACAGAGCGAACGCCACCGAAACCCGATCCCCCAAATTGCTTTAGCCAAAGTACGTCACCGTTTGAATTCATTTTTCCAGCTAATAAATCCAGTCCCCCAAAGCTTGTAAGGCTTACACCTGCTACGGCCGGGAAAGAGATGGTTCCTTCAAAGGCTCCACCAAAATAAATGTTTCCCATAGAGTCTGTGGTAAGCTCATCTATGTCTCCGTCTCCGCTCATTTCCTTTTGCCAAATCACGGTGCCTGCAGAATCTACTTTAGCAATAAAGCTATTCGCGCCTTTAAAACCAGCAATCAAAATGTTGCCCTCAGAGTCTGTTTCAATGTTCTCAAGTCTACCCCAGCCCTTAGCCCCAAAGGTTATTGCCCATTTTAATTGGCCGTTAACGGGATCTAGTTTTATGAGATAGGTATCCTCGTTGCCCATCGACTGATGGTTTGATACGGCCGGACCGGGATCCAGATCTACTGTTCCCTTAAATGTGCCTGCCAGCAGAATGTTCCCCGAAGGATCTATTGCCATTTCTTCGGCCGAATCATCGTTATTTCCACCGATTGAAGAGGCCCATTCAAAATTTTGTCCGTATAAAGGGGAGGAAAATGCAAGGAAGAGTATGAAGGGGGCGCAATTAAGAATTGAAGTCTTCATGTTTGGTAAATTGGGGTTTTTACAAATATGTGTAAATTTTTAGGAATGCCTCGCTCGCTTCTGCACCAGTCCTCACGTGGGGCTATTTCTCAAAGGCTTTAAGTCCGGCCGCCCGGTGTAATCAGGTTCTCTGGTTTGTGGTAAGTACGCGAAGACTCACAGCCGCTGGATAAGTACCTGAAGACGAAAGCAAGAAATCACTGCCCCCCATTAGCAAAAAGAGCCAGTTCTCTTTCCACTACCAGCTGTAGCACCAGGTCTGGTTTTAGCTTTTCAACCAGTTCTTTGGGAAGATCGTAGGCGCTTACAAAATGTACAGTTTTGAAATGATCGGTGAAGTAAGGCTGAAGAGCGGCACCAAAACTATCAGTAAGAATGAGCAGCTTTTGGGGGTAATGGGCGTCAGGGTTTTCAGTGGTGAGGTAATCTCCCCGCCCACGGTAACGGAAAGGCTGAAAGTACGGGATGTTTTGCGGTGATAATGTAAAAGGATAGTTTTTTTCACTGAGTCCAAGGCTGAGGTCGGTAAGTTGGAGAAGATCACCTTTTTTCCGGATCTTCTTTTTAAGATCATAGTGCTGCAGATCTTTAACTGTAGCTAAATTCAGTTCGCACATTATGGCTTCGAAGGCATACCATGCCCCCAGCACATTCCAATGGGAGTCGTAACGGAAGTAAAGGATTTCCTCTTTTTTGTGCGGTTGTAGCGCATGGGCCAAGAGGTGCACCTGCCGGGAGTTGCCGAAATACTCTTCCAGTTTTGAAGACCGGGATGAGGTTAGGCTATGCGCTAATGAAGCCGGCAGTTGTTTCGGATAAACTGTAGCCTTTGAAGGGGTGATAAAGAAATGATAGGGTATTAACCTGCTTCCTAACCATTGACTGCGGTAACTAACGAGCGAATCGAGTTGGTGCAGTTCCTTTGCGGTAGTCTCCTTTAAGCCTGAGGAGCAGTAAAGGCCATCATTAAAGGAATTGCCGAGAAACATCCACCCATCCTGCCCCAGCACAAGCTTGTGAGGAAGAGGTGATATGCCCGTTTTATATTTTATCCGGCTGTAGCCATGAAAGAGTTCAGTACGTCCCCAGAAGTTTTCGGCAAAAAAAGCGTCCGTTTTCCTGAGCCATTCGCCCACATTTTTCAGTTGCAGCGGAGGCAATTGATTTTCTGATTTC
>CAZNMG010000339.1:0-3511 GCA_964574075.1 uncultured Owenweeksia sp. | reverse complement strand
CTTTCCGCCACACCGAATTTGAGGCCTATAAGGCCACACGTGAAGAAACTCCTGACGGCATACGTGTGGCCCTGCCTTACATAAGGAGGCTGATGGAAGCTTTTAAGATCCCGTTTTTAGGTGTTGATGGCTACGAGGCTGATGATGTGATCTGCACCCTTGCCGGACAGGCCGCAAAAGAAGGCTTCGAGGTTTATATGATGACTCCTGATAAGGATTTTGCCCAGGCCGTAACAGACCAGGTAAAAATGTACCGGCCAGGGCGTATGGGCAATCCTCCGGAAATATGGGGGGTGGAGGAAGTGAAGGAAAAATTTGGACTGGAGAATACCAGCCAGGTGATCGACTACCTGGGGATGATGGGAGATTCTGTGGATAACATTCCGGGTTTTCCTGGTGTAGGACCCAAAACCGCATCGAAGCTTATTGCCCAGTATGGCAGCATGGAAAATATGCTGGCCAATTCGCATGAAATAAAAGGAAAGCTGGGTGAAAAGATCCGCGATAATGCCGAACAGGGTTTGCTTTCCAAGAGACTGGCTACCATCATTTGTGATGTTCCCATTCAGTTTGAGGCAGACGTTTTTCTGAAGGAGGATCCGGATGATGAACAGATGAAGGAGATTTTTTCGGAGCTCGAGTTCCGCACTCTTTTGAAGCGGGTTACAGGTGATGAGTTGCAGAAACCCGTGGTAAGTTCAGCCGGTGGACAAACCGATCTTTTCGGACAACTTGAATCCCCTTCATCTCCTTCCGAGGAAGGTGTTCCGTCTCAGTTTCGCACCATCGAAAACTCCGATCACTTTTACCAGTGGGTAAACCACCCCAGCGAACGCAAGCTTCTGCTCGAAAATCTCATGAAACAGGAGTCTGTATGTTTTAATACTGAAAGTACTGCCGAGCAGTCGGTGGAGGCACAGCTTTGTGGGATTGCCTTCAGCTATAAGCCGGGTACCGCGTATTACGTTTCGTTTCCCGAAGGTGAAGAGCGGCAGATCCTTGAGGAGTTTCGGCCATTTCTTGAAAATGAGAAAATAGAAAAGGTGGGCCAGAATCTCAAGTATGACATATCCGTGCTGAGCAACCACGGTATTGAAGTGAAGGGGAAACTTTTTGATACCATGCTGGCACATTACCTTTTACAGCCTGATATGCGCCATACCATGAACGTGCTGGCAGAAACATACCTGCATTACCAGCCGCTCGACATTGAAAGCCTTATCGGTAAAAAAGGAAAGAACCAGGGAAGCATCCGGTTGGCGCCACCCGAAAAATTGGCCGAGTATGCGGGAGAAGATGCCGACCTCACCTTCAGGCTGAAGCAGGTTTTTGAACCGATGCTGTCAGAAACGGAAACCAAAAAGCTTTTTGAAGAAATTGAAGTTCCTCTTGTTCCGGTTTTGTCGGCCATGGAGTTGGAAGGTATCCACCTGGATGTAGGTGCCCTGCAAAAGCTTTCTGCAGAACTGGAGAATGATATTGCCCGCCTCGACAAAGAGATCACCGAACTGGCTGGTGAAACGTTTAACATTGCCTCACCCAAACAACTGGGCGAAGTGCTTTTCGGAAAACTGAAGCTGCTCGACAAACCCAAGAAGACAAAGAGTGGGCAATTCTCTACTTCAGAAGATATATTGACAGCACTGGCAGCGGAGCATGAAATAGCTCAAAAAATTATTGACTACCGGCAACTGCAAAAGCTTAAAAGCACTTATGTGGATGCCCTTCCCACATTGGTCAACAAAACCACTCACCGCATTCATACCTCCTTCAACCAGGCGGTGGCAGCTACGGGGCGGTTAAGTTCAAACAATCCTAACCTGCAGAATATCCCTATTAGAACGGAGCGTGGACGGGAGGTAAGAAAGGCATTTATTCCGCGCGATGCTGACCACCTCATTTTAGCAGCCGACTACTCACAGATTGAGCTTCGGCTGATAGCCGAGCTGAGTGGTGACCAGGCAATGCAGGAGGCTTTTGTGCAGAATATGGATATCCACACCGCCACGGCAGCAAAGGTTTTTAACATAAAGCCGGAGGAAGTAACGCGCAACCAGCGGAGCGATGCCAAGGCTGTAAATTTTGGCATCGCTTACGGGCAAGGGGTTTTTGGCCTGTCACAAACATTAGGTATCCCGCGGGCCAGGGCACAGGAGATCATTTCAAACTACTTTGCCCAGTTTCCCGGGATCCGCGATTATATGGAAAACAGTGTAAACAGCGCCCGCGAAAAAGGCTATGCCGAAACTATGCTGGGGCGAAAGCGCTACCTGCCCGACATTAATTCGAGAAACAACGTGGTAAAAAGTGCAGCCGAACGCAACGCCATAAATGCTCCCATACAAGGTACCGCTGCCGATGTGATAAAGCTGGCAATGATCAGGATCTACCGCGAACTAAAAGATCAGGGTTTTAAGACAAAAATGCTCCTACAGGTGCATGATGAACTGGTATTTGATGCGCCTGGAGATGAAGTGGAAAAGGTAAAGCCAATCATCCGCGAGGCCATGGAAAGAGCCATTAAAACCAAGGTGCCGCTGGTGGTTGATTTTGGCCAGGGCAGCAATTGGCTGGAGGCCCACTAAGGAATTTGAACATCCATCGTTTTTTCCACTACAACTGAAACGCGGGTGGTATTCGGATCAAGAAGCTCCAAACGATAATCGAAGGAGATGAAGCCGCTAAAACCGCAGTTTTTGAGTTCATGCTTGTAAAGCAGTGGGTGAGTATACCCGGGAGAGAGTGTGTAGACCAACTTATCCTGAAGATGATCACCTCCAAGTACAATCCTGATCTCATCTTTCCAGTTGATGTTAAGACGACTGGCGTAATCATCGTTGAGGTGGAGTGTAATAGTTGGCCGGCAGAGCGTGTCGCCTGTAGAAGTTATCACTTGCGTAAGTTCCACCTGGTCTACTGTAAAGGTCAGTTCAGATTCAAAATCTCCAGTGGTAAAGAAATCTGTTTCTCTGAAATTGGCATTGGTGAGATCATCTTTCAGAATGTCCCTTTTGAGGCAGCCGGTAAAAAGAACACCAAGAAGGATGAAAAGGAGAAAATAACGCATCAGTAAATATTTAGGTTAATACCCACAGCATAGCCACCATTACGGGTAGGGGTAAACCCAACCTGATTGAGACTAAAGGGATTTTTATCCTTTTTCAGGATTGGTTTAGGATTATCTTTTAGTGAACGAATACCTTTGATCAGGAAATAGCTACTGACAGCCAGAGCTGCATATTCTGCAAATTGAGCCGTGTAAAATTTACGGTAACGGTCCTGCAATTCCTCAAACTTCAGTTTTTGTGCCCCATAATCCTCTCCGGCATATTTATAAAGCAGATGTTGGACTTCGGCATCCGCTTCAATCTGTTTGCCCTTAAAATAGGTGAACACAATTGATCCACTGATAAGGGTGGTGGTAGCCAGTGGCAGCAGGAATTTTTTAGTGTGTATGCGGTTATAGGTCCTTACCCTTGCACGGTGCTCTTCATAAGAAGGACTGTTCTCA
>CAZNMG010000338.1:0-7621 GCA_964574075.1 uncultured Owenweeksia sp. | reverse complement strand
AAGGGCGCTTTGACGAAGAGATAATTCCTATAGAAGTGGAGCAGGTTTTTCTTGATGAAAAGGAGAAAAAACAAACCCGCTCCTACACCGTGAAAGTTGATGAAGGGCCACGGGCCGATACATCCGCTGAAGCGCTCGCCAAACTACGTCCGGTGTTTTCTGCAAAAGGAACTGTTACCGCGGGTAATTCCTCCCAAACATCCGATGGTGCAGCATTTACCATTGTGATGAGTGAAAGGATGGTAAATGAATTGGGTTTAAAGCCAATTGCCACTTTGGTTTCCTATGCCGTGGCCGGAGTGGATCCGCGGATAATGGGAATAGGACCCATCTATGCTATTCCGCGCGCCCTTAAAATGGCCGGAAAGAAACTGGAAGAAATTGATATCATCGAGTTGAATGAAGCCTTTGCCTCCCAGTCGTTGGCCATTGCAAGGGAACTAGGTATTAATGAGGAAATTTTGAACGTAAACGGGGGAGCCATCGCCATGGGCCATCCTCTCGGTTGTACAGGGGCAAAGCTCACTGTACAGGCACTTCACGAATTAAAACACCGGCAAAAAAAATACGGAATGGTTACCATGTGTGTAGGGACAGGCCAGGGTGCGGCAGGTGTTTATGAAATGATGTAGGGGATAGTATAGAGTAATTAGTAGAGAGTATTTAGACTAGCAAATCTGGGAGGGGATAGTGGCTGGAACAGTGCCGGAGGTCTGATCGGAAAAAGTTATAAATAACTTTCAAAATACTATGCATGCATAGTTTATTTGGTTATATTTGGTTCTCTATTGCCGAAGTATCATCCATAAAATGAAGCATATGACAACCTCCACAGCAGATTCCCCGAAGAAAAATTTTTCCAGAGGTGGCGCTTTTGTGATCGAAGATCAGAAAGCGGCCGACATTTTTATTCCGGAGGATTTTACGGAAGAACAGAAAATGATGGCCCAGGCCACTACAGATTTTATCGAAAAGGAAGTGGTACCTCAGCGGGAACGTTTCGAACAGAAGGACTACGCCCTCACCGAAGAACTGATGAAGAAGGCAGGAGACCTGGGTCTTCTGGGAATTACCGTTCCCGAAAAATACGGAGGCCTCGAAATGGATTTCAACACCAGTATGCTGGTTACCGACCGGATCTCTGGTGTTACAGGTTCTCTTTCCACAGCCTACGGTGCCCATACCGGTATAGGTGTTTTACCCATCCTGCTCTACGGAACCGAAAAGCAAAAGGAAAAATATTTACCCAAACTGGTGAGCGGGGAATGGATGGGGGCCTATTGCCTCACAGAACCCGGGGCTGGTTCGGATGCCAACAGTGGAAAAACCAAAGCGGAACTTACCGGTGACGGAAAAAATTATAAGATAAACGGGCAGAAGATCTGGATATCCAATGCCGGTTTTGCGGATGTGTTTACCGTTTTTGCCCGCATAGAGCAGGACAAATATCTCACCGGTTTCATTGTGGAACGCGGTGCCGAAGGACTGACTTTTGGCGAGGAGGAAAATAAACTCGGCATACGTTCCAGTTCCACCCGCCAGGTATTTTTCAATGATGTTGTGGTTCCGGTTGAAAATCTTCTGGGTGAAAGAAACGGAGGGTTTAAGATCGCAATGAATGCCCTCAACTACGGCCGCATTAAACTGGCAGGTGCAACCCTGGATGCCAATCGCAGAACCATAACCCACTCGGTACAGTATGCTACCGAGCGCAGGCAGTTTGGCGAAAGGCTCACTGCCTTTGGTGCCATTCAGCAAAAACTTGCAGATATGGCTACGTTATGCTGGGCTGCAGAAAGTGCTTCTTATCGTGCCGGCCAGGATGTGGAAAATCACACCCAGCGGCTGCAGGAACAGGGGTTGGGCCCTGCCGAGGCGAAGCTCAAGGGCGTGGAGGAATATGCTATTGAATGCGCCCTTTTAAAGGTTTTTGGGTCAGAAGTGAATGCCTACATAGTGGATGAGGGCGTGCAGATTTACGGAGGTATGGGCTACAGTGCTGATGCTCCCATGGAAGCTGCTTATCGCGATGCCCGTATCACCCGCATCTATGAAGGTACCAATGAGATCAACCGGATGCATGCAGTAGGGATGCTGTTGAAAAAAGGCCTTAAGGGTGAAATCGATCTCATGACCCCGGCCATGAAGATTACGGAAGAGCTGATGGCGATCCCTTCTTTTGATACACCGGATTCCACAGTTCTCTTTGCGGAAGAGAAGGAGGTTTTGAGCAAACTCAAAAAAGCCTTCCTCATGGTTGCCGGTAAGGCGGTGGAAAAGTACGCCATGGAAATTGAGAACGAACAACAGATAATGATGAATGCAGCCGATATGATGTTGCAGATATATGCTGCAGAGAGTGCCTTGCTCAGGGCTGAGAAGCTTGTAGGGCAAAAAGGGGAAGATAGCTGCCAGCACGAAATTGCGATGGCCAAACTCAACCTGTATAATGCCGTTGAAATGATAGGACTAAAGGGACGTGAGGCGATCTACAGCTTTGCCGAGGGTGATGAACAGCGGATGCTCCTTATGGGTCTCAAACGCTTCACGAAAGTTATAAATCCGATCAATGTGAAGGACACGCACAAGTTCATCGCTTCAAGGGTGATCGAAGAAAATAAATATCCGTTTTGAGTTAGAGAGTTAGTTTATTCAATTAACGCCAAAAAGGCCTTGTGGAAAAACCGTGAGGCCTTTTTTTGTGGATTTAGCTGCTGTCTTTTCTATATTGGACCGTCCGGCTAACTGTCGCGGTCATAGTAAATTATGTTTGATGGAAGCATTTTTTCTGCAGGATATTTTTCTAATTTAGTCCCACTTTAACCAAAACCTTACAGCTATGAAGTTCTTAAAAATTACTGGTGTCATTGTACTCATTCTGGTGGCTGTGCTCCTGGGCGCAGTAAGTTATGCCAAATATGCACTTCCCAATGTGGAGGATGCCCCTGACCTGAAGGTTGAGATAACTCCGGAGCGCCTGGAGCGGGGAAAATATCTGGCCAATTCGGTAATGGGCTGCATGGATTGCCACGCCCAACGTGATTTTTCAAGAATGCACGGCCCCGTGATTGAGGCCAGTATGGGAGCCGGGGGTGAAAAGTGGTCGCGGGCGATGAATTTTCCCGGGGAACTGGTGGCGCCCAATATTACCCCCTATGCTTTAAAGGATTGGACTGATGGCGAGATCTATCGTGCCATTACAGTGGGTGTGAATAAGGATGGAAAAGCCCTTTTTCCAATAATGCCTTATAAAAACTTTGCCCAACTGGAAGATGAAGATCTTTATTCGGTGATCGCTTACCTGCGTACAATAAAACCGGTAAAAATGGAACATCCCGAGCGCGAGCTCGATTTTCCGTTAAGCATTCTTGTGAACACCATGCCCGGTGAGGAAACCGAAAAGATGAAACGCCCTGATCCCTCTAACAAACTTGCCTACGGCAAGTATATGCTCACAGCAGCCTCTTGCGGTGACTGCCACACGCCCCAGGTAAAAGGCGAATATGTGGAAGGAATGTTTATGGCAGGCGGGATGGAATTCGTTATGCCCAATGGTACCATTTGCCGGTCTGCAAACCTTACCCCGCATAAAGAAACAGGGATAGGAACCTGGAATGTTGAAAAATTTCTAAGCCGCTTCAATGATTATCGTCATGATAACTATGAGGCACGCCCTGTGAAGGAAGGGGAATTTACCAGCATCATGCCCTGGGAGTATTTCGCCAAAATGAAAGACGAAGATCTGGCCGCTATCTTCACCTATCTGCAAAGCCTCGAGCCGGTGGAGCATAAGGTGGAGCTGTTCGAACCAATAAAACTGGCCGCAGCTGAGTAGGTAAATCAGCACCTGTTCCGGTCTTTTTTGGGCTGGTTTGACATCTGCTTTAAATTTTTGATCTTGACCCAAAATTTAACGATGTCCTACCTCATCAACTCTTTTGAAGAATACCAGGTTCAGTACCAAAACAGCATTGAGGACCCTGATTCCTTTTGGCAGGGTATTGCCGAAAATTTTCAGTGGCAAAAAAAGTGGGACAAAACCCTTGAATGGGAATTCAAAACCCCGGATGTAAAATGGTTTATCGGGGGCAAACTCAACATTACTGAAAACTGCCTTGATCGTCATTTGGAATCCCGGGGTGACAAGGCGGCTATCATTTGGGAAGCCAACGATCCTGAGGCGAAAAACCGAACCCTCACCTACCGGGAGTTATATGCGGAGGTTTGTAAAATGGCCAACGTGCTGAAGAAGCACGGCATCCAAAAAGGTGATCGCGTTTGTATGTATATGCCCATGGTCCCTGAACTGGCCGTTTCCCTTTTGGCCTGTGCCCGCATTGGTGCCGTGCACTCCGTGGTTTTTGCAGGCTTTTCTGCAAAGTCGCTTTCGGACAGGATCAATGATTCACAATGCAAAGTGGTGCTCACTTCGGACGGCATAAACCGCGGGGCAAAAGTGGTTCCTGCAAAAGAGGTGGTGGACGAAGCTGTTCTATCCTGCCCCAGCGTAGAGAGGGTGCTGGTAAACCGCTGCTGTGATGCCCAGGTACAGATGAAGTCTGGCCGCGATCTCTGGCTTCACGATGAAATGGCTTCTGCGGAACCCCATTGTCCTGCTGAACCCATGGATTCGGAAGATCCCCTTTTTATCCTTTATACTTCAGGTTCTACCGGTAAGCCGAAGGGCGTAGTACATACCTGTGGTGGTTATATGGTATTTACAGCCTACACCTTTGCCAATGTTTTTCAGCACAAGGAGGATGATGTCTATTGGTGTACTGCCGATATCGGCTGGATCACCGGACATTCCTACATCGTTTATGGCCCGTTGCTCAATGGCGCCACTACGGTGGTCTTTGAAGGCATACCTACCTGGCCTGATGCCGGCCGTTTCTGGCAGGTAGTGGAGAAGCTGAAGGTCAGTAAGTTCTATACCGCACCCACGGCCATTCGCGCGCTTATGGCACAAAGTGATGATTTTGTAAAACGTCATAATCTTTCCTCACTAAAAGTACTCGGAACGGTGGGTGAACCCATTAATGAAGAAGCCTGGCACTGGTACAACGAGGTGGTGGGAAATAAAAAATGCGCCATTGTTGACACATGGTGGCAAACAGAAACTGCGGGAATAATGATTTCCGGTTTAGGGGAGCACAGCCCTTCAAAACCGGCTTATGCAGGTTACCCACTGCCGGGAATTCAGCCGGTGTTGCTTACGCAGGGAGGAGAGGAGATTACTGAGAATGAAAAGGAAGGATTACTGGCCATGAAATTTCCCTGGCCCGGCATTATCCGCACAACCTATGGTGATCATGAGCGTTGCCGGCAGGAGTATTTTTCTGCCTTTGAAGGCTACTATTTTACCGGTGATGGCGCGCGAAGGGATAAAAATGGAATGTACCGCGTCATAGGCCGGATTGATGATGTGATCAATGTCTCGGGCCACCGTATGGGTACAGCCGAAATAGAAGATGCCATTGACGAACATCCGCAGGTGGTGGAGAGCGCTGTGGTGGGTTTTCCACATGAAATAAAGGGACAGGGAATATATGCCTACGTAACCTGCAGGAGCGGCTTTGAGCCGGATGACCAGACCCGCGAGGAAATTGTAGATGAGGTGGTAAAGCACATCGGCAAGATTGCCCGCCCCGAAAAGATCCAGTTTGTAAGTGGCCTGCCGAAAACCCGCTCAGGTAAAATAATGCGAAGGATATTGCGAAAAGTGGCTGAGGGTGATACTTCTAATCTGGGAGATATTTCTACCCTGCTCGATCCGGAGGTGGTGGAGGAGATAAGGGAAGGGGCCATGAAAAATCTATAGTTTTCATCAGACAAAAAAAGACGCTCCCTACCATTGGAGTGGTTGTAGATATGATAGGTACAATCAGGTTCTAAGGGAGCGGCTTTATGGATCATAATTTTGGGTTTATCAAATTTGCCGGCCTTTGAAGGTTTTTGGTTTTGGAAAATTCTACAACCTCGCTGCCTGCACATGCATCCAGTCAAAATTGCGCTGACGGCCCAGACTTACAAAGCCTTCCTCTTCCCATAGTTCCCACCATTTGTTGAATTCTGGTCTGGCAAAAGAAGCTTTATCGCGGCCCCATTTCAATTGATTTCTGGCCGGGTCGTAATCCACTGCAATTCCCCAGCTGTGCATGGAGTATCGGCTACCACCCCGCATCTGGCGTACATTGAGGCAGCCACCCCAATGATCAAGGCGCAAATCCCTGATTTTATCCGGGCCAAAATGCTCCAATACCCTGGATAATACCCGGTGAATGTTGTCATGCACTTTTTCATGGCACGAGAACTTTGTTACTGTCTGCGAAAGGTTCCAAGAAAGCCGGTGCGGATAAGGCAGGGTAATGCTGGTTTGGTTGCTGCCCACCTCTCCGTAATACCGCACCAGGTCGCGCTCATCCTGCTGGCTTGGCCAGTTGTAGGGATTGTGATGGGCAAAAGACTCCGGCCGCCAGGGTACCGGCTCACTGTTGGTAGCCTCTATTTCCAGAAGTGTTTCAAAAGCGTAAAGTGTTTGCGGTCCGAGGTAGCCATCCAGGGGCCCGGCTTCTATATTCTTCCTTTCAGCTTCCAGCTGGATGTAACCGATCACCTTCCTCCCGGCCGACCAGTTTGCGGGAAGTTCAGCAACAGAGTTTAACGCGGCAAGGGTTAAAGGTCCAAGTTTGCCGTCTACCGGGCCAGCATTTTTTCCAGCGGCATTGAGCCGCTGCTGCACATATCTGATTTCTCTCTGCGTCATGATTATAGGAATTAAAGGTTATGGTTGATAAGGTGTTCGGCTGGGGGTCTTCTTTTAAATTACCCTTCTAAATTAATAATAAAGAAGGAGGTGATTGCAGTGATAATCAGGTTATAAAATATAAACTCTTCATCCTTACCTGCTAAATATGCAGGGTAAGGGTAGTGGCATGCCTAAATGGTTTTTTCACCTAAATCCTTAGATTTTTGCTCCTGACTTTTTCACCTAAACTGGGAGTATATTTCCGAAATACGGAGAAGTAGGTGAGATTTGTTGATTTTACAGACAACCAATCTGATCATCCTGTGTCTCTAAAATTAGCTACTGCCTTTTGATTTGAAATTACAACCAAAAACCTGCAAAATGAGGTATCCAATTTTTATTCTATCATTCTTTTTTCTTTGTTCCATCAATCCCGCTTCAGCACAATGGATACCTACCGATGGCCCTTATGGGTTTATGTATGTGCTGGACATTAAGGAACAGAACTCCATCGTATTTGCCGGAACTGTCTGCGGAGTCTTGGCCAAAACTCCTGGTGCCACCCGCTGGCAGCGTATCCACTATTCGCGCACACCCGAAATGGTGGTAAAAGGTGATTCAATATTTACCAGCTTTTACCATGGCCTGGGTGTCATTAATACCATAGATCCAAACCTAAAAGAGTTCCAATACCCATTCACCAACCCTTTCATAAATGGGCAATCTCTGGCCTTTTACGACACTTTAATGTTTGTAACATCTCATGAGGGAATTTTTATTTCCAAGGATTGGGGCGCCACTACCCAATGGTACAATAACGGATTACCAATTGATACGGTCAGTAACGGTTCTAATACCTATTACACGCTTTGG
>CAZNMG010000337.1:0-7981 GCA_964574075.1 uncultured Owenweeksia sp. | reverse complement strand
GACCTGATGGTTGGAAATTTTATAGCCGATGCGGTGAGGAGTTCGCAATGGGACCGGTTTGAGCCCCAGGTGTTGCAGGGAATAAAACTTCACCATAAGATTGATTTTTTTACAGATAATCATCCTATAGTGGAGCAAACCAAAATTCGGCTGCGGCCAAAGCAGGGGAAGTATAGCCCTGTTGTGGCGGATATTTTATACGATCACTTTTTGGCGCGGAATTTTCACAACTACCACTCTATTCCCTTATCAGAGTTTGCCGAACATTGTTATTCACTCTTTCAGCGAAGGTGGGAAGAACTGCCTCCGGGGATGCAGCGGGTCTTGCATTATATGCAATCGGGCAACTGGTTGGTAAATTACGGGAACCGTACGGGCCTGCAGCGTGTTTTTGAAGGCATGAGCAAACGCGCCTCTTTCAAAAATGTAATGAATGAAGCTGTTGACGATCTTTTTGGCGAATATCACCTTTATGAAAAGGAGTTCGAAAGCTTCTTTCCTCTGTTGAGGGAGTATGTCATCCGGGAGATCAATAGTATGCCCTGGCCCTAAAGAAAGGCTGGGCAATATATGAGAAGCACAATGCTTCCAAAACTTTTTTAAATGAATATGGATACACAGGATCTTAAAATAGAATTGCGAAACATAGAAGAACGCGATTACGAATCACTCAAGGAGGTGATGGTAGAATCTTACGATGGTTATGAGGATGAGCCCTGGCGCCTCAGGGATATAAAACTCCTGCTCGATAAGTTTCCTGAAGGACAGATCTGTATCACCGCAAATGACAAGGTGGTGGGTTGTGCCCTCTCCATTATTATTAACTATGAGAAATTCGGGGACAACCATACCTACGAGCAGATCGTGGATAATTATAAGTTTCGCACGCACGATTCCGATGGAAATGTCCTTTACGGAATTGAAGTCTTTGTACATCCCGATTACCGGGGTATGCGGCTTGCTCGAAGACTGTACCAGGCTCGTAAGGAGTTGTGTGAAAACCTCAATCTCCGCAGTATCGTTTTTGGCGGACGAATGACACGCTACAGCGAATATGCCGATAAACTTACACCAAAGGAATACATTGAGGAAGTGAAGGATAACAGCATTTATGATAAGGTGCTCAACTTCCAGCTGTCCAATGATTTTCACGTAAAGAAAATACTGAGAAACTACTTGCAGAATGACAGCTCAAGCAAAGATTATGCAGCTCTGATGGAGTGGAACAATATCTACTATGAAGAGGATGCAAAGTACATCAATACCCCAAAAAGTGTAGTGAGAATAGGGCTTGTGCAGATGCAGATGCGCGAACTAAATTCATTTGAGGCGCTGGTGGATTATATCGATTATTTTATCGATGCTGTAAGTGCCTACCAGTCGGATTTTGTGCTTTTCCCGGAGTTGTTTAATGCACCACTGATGCAGGCCTATAACCACCTGGGTGGATCGCAGGCCATTCGTGAGCTGGCCGGCTATACCGAGCGCCTGCGCGATGTGTTTCTCGATAAAGCGATTCAATACAACATCAATGTGGTAACGGGGAGTATGCCCATGATGCGCGAAGATGGCTTGTATAATATTGTGTACCTGTGCCGCAGGGATGGCACCTGGGACTATTATGAGAAGGTGCACATTACACCTTCGGAGCGTGAGGCCTGGGGCATGAAGGGCGGAGATAAGGTAAAGGTATTTGATACTGACTCCGGCAAAGTGGGTCTCATGGTATGCTACGATGTTGAGTTTCCTGAAATTGCCAGGATATATGCCGATCAGGGTATGCAGATCCTGTTTGTGCCTTTTCTTACGGATACCCAAAACGGGTATATGAGAGTGCGAAACTGTAGTATGGCACGCGCCATTGAAAATGAATGTTATGTAGCCATAGCCGGTTCAGTGGGAAACCTGCCCAAGGTTACAAACATGGATATCCAGTATGCTCAATCCGCAGTTTTTACACCCAGCGACTTTGCTTTTCCTACAAACTGTATAAAGGCCGAGGCCACTCCCAATACGGAAATGACGGTGGTGGCAGACGTAGATCTTAACCTTCTCAAAGAACTTCATAGCTATGGAAGTGTTAGAACATTATCTGACAGGAGGAGTGATCTCTATCAAATAAACTACAGTCCGAAGGGCTAAGGCATCGTAGCATTTTGTTGGAAGGTCTTTTTCTCCCGTAAAATTTTGTTGAATAATAAACGAATTACGTGATAAGATTGACCGCTTTTCGACTAAGTGCTTTTTTGCTCATTCTCCTAAATAGCTGCGCCAGCTATGAACCACAGTACACTGTAGAAAGTAAAAACTGGAAAGAAAAATATCAGTTACCGGCATCGGACCCCAAATACACCTTTTTTGTGGTGGGAGATGCGGGTCTGCCTCAAACCTTCATTGGACGAAGCACCCTGAGTTTGCTGGATCAGAAAATTGATGAGACCAAAGGCAAGCAAGGTGTGATATTTTTGGGCGATAATGCATATCCAAAAGGTATTCCTGATACATCCGCCCCCAACTATGACTTCGAAGTAGAAAAACTTCGTGGCCAGGTGTCCATTTTGGAAGGTTTTGAAGGCGACATCGTGTTTATACCGGGAAACCATGACTGGGGCCATGGTCGTGAATCTCTTAAACGCGAGGATGACCTGATCGAAGAATGGGTGGGCCGAAAAAAAATATTTCTTCCCGACTGGGGCTGCTCAGGACCCGAGGACAAGGAGCTGACCGACAGTATTGTTCTTATCATAGTAGATTCCCAATGGTACATGGAGGATTGGGATGAACAGGAAGATTTTAACAAGGATTGCCCATCCACAAGTCGTAGTCACTTTCTATTCAGGCTGAAGGATGAAATAAGCAAACATCAGGATAAGGTCATCCTTTTTGCGATGCATCATCCTTTGCGCTCAGTAGGACCTCATGGGGGTAAATCCGGTTTTACCCAGGAGTTTTTTCCTTTTACCGAGCTATATGACTACGCCTATTTCCCCATGCCTGTAATAGCGGGGCTACTCCGGAGAAATATTGGAATTGACCAGGACCTTACCAATCCCCGTTATCGCAATTTTATCCGGGATATGTATTCTGCCGCCAGCAGCCGCGAAAATGTAATCTTTCTTACAGGGCATGAACATAGCCTCCAGTATTTTGCAGGTGAAGATCATCCACATATCGTTAGTGGTGCAGCTGCAAAGCGCTCCCCGGTGGTGGCCGGTGGTGAGGCTCTGTACGCCAGCGGGCAGGGTGGATTTGTAGAAATGCGCTTTTATAATGATAACTCCATTTGGGCTCTTTTTTGGAATGGTAGCACCGGTGACCTCGATTTTGCCACAGAGATCTTTCCCGAGGATACAGCAAAGGGACCTGATTTTTCATTTTACGAAAGCGGAGAGGATTCCATTCACACCACTCTATATGATGTGGAAGAATATCCACGCCTGGCTTCCCGGGCCCTATGGGGTCCCCTTAATCGCCAATTGTATTATGACACCATAGCAGCACCCGTTTTTGATCTGGCTGAGCAGCCTCATAATTTACGCGTGATCCGTAAGGGTGGGGGTAATCAAACCAATTCGCTACGGTTGGAAAATGACCTCGGCCACCAATATGTTCTCCGTTCAGTACGGAAATATGGCAGCCGGGTGTTGGGAGGTGTTTTCAAAGGTACCTTCATTGTTGAACTTCTGGAGGATGTTTTTACATACGGCCATCCGTTCGGAGCTTTTGTATTACCGCCCCTTGCTGAGGCGGCCGATATCTATCACACCAATCCACGCCTGGTTTATGTGCCGAAGCAACCCGGTCTCGGCCAGTATAACCGCGGTTTTGGCAATGAGCTGTACCTCTTTGAAGAACGCCCTGATGACGACCGCAGTGATGTGCGCAGCTTTGGTAATTCCAAAAATATCGTCAGCACCGATGATGTGATGGAGGAATTGGAAGATTCCTATGAAAATGTGATTGATACTGCATTTATGATGCGCAGCCGTTTGTTTGACGTTATGGTTGGGGATTGGGATCGCCACCAGGACAACTGGAGGTGGGCAGGATTCCCTAATGATACAATGAAAGGAGGGACATTATGGCGGCCTATTCCCCGTGATCGAGACCACGTTTTTGCAGATTTTTCGGGGTTTATGGTCTCGGTACTTAATAAAACAGTGCCACGTTTAAGGCAGTTTCAGACATATGAAAAGGAGATAGACTGGATAAAGTGGTATGGAGAGTTTCCAAAGTATTTTGATCGTAGGTTTATTGGTCCTGTACAGTGGAAGATATGGGAGGAGCAGGCCAGGTACCTGCAGGAAAATGTCAGTGATGAGGTGATTGAGGAATCCATCAGGTTGATGCCTGAGTCAGCTTTCGAATACAGTGGGGAGGAAATTATAGAGATCATGAAATACAGGCGCGACCACCTTGTGGAAATGGTGCGGGAGTATTATGAGCTGCTGGCAAAAAACATAGATATTATTGGCACCAATGATAGTGACTACTTTAGGGTGGAACGGCTTAATGACAATGAAACCCGTATAACCCATTGGGTGCTGAAGGATGATGAAAAACATTTGCGTTACGCGCGCACTTTTTATACCGATGAAACAGATGAAGTGCGGATATATGGAATGGAGGATGACGACTTTTTCGAAATCTCCGGGGACGTAAAGGATGGTATAGTGGTGCGGGCCATTGGAGGCTACGGTAACGATAGTCTGATAGATCGTTCAAAAGTGAGGGGCTTGATTGATAAAACCCGTGCATATGATTACCCGGGAGGTATGGACATCAGCGGTTCATCAGAAACACGACACCGCCTTTCCAAACGCTACGATATCAATAATTATGAATTTATGGATTTCCATAGAGGTTATGGCTTGTTTCTGCCCAATTTCTCCTATGGACCCGATTTTGGCTTTACAACGGGGATTTCATTCCTAAGATATGATTATGGATTTAAGAAGTTCCCCAATGCAGGCACGCAGAAATTAAACTTCAACTATGCCTTTGGTAACCGTAGTATGGAACTTACCTACCAGGGTATTTTCAATAATACCTTCAACTACTGGGGCATAGTGGCCGAAGGTACATACAGAGGCCCTCGTTTTACCTTCAACTATTTTGGCGAGGGTAACGAAACCCAAACTATAAAGGATGTTGCACGTGAATATAACCATGTAAGGCAGGGCGAAATTGGCGGGGCTCTTGGGTTGCGGAGGCCTTTTAAAAGTGATGCCGGATTTTACCAGGTAAAGGGGTTCTTTAAGCGGCTCGAAATTGAGAGTACACCAGACCGTTATATCGCACTTGTAAATGACAGCCTTCTTTCTGATGACGACATTTTTGATGCGGCAGAAATTGGCGGTGTGGAGCTACAGTTCTTTTATGACACACGTAATGAAAAAGTCTCTCCAACGAGAGGGGTAGTGGCGGATTTTAACCTCACCTACAACAATACCCTCGACAGAGTTCAGCATAGCGCCAACATCGGTGGCAATCTCACCTTCTTTGAAGCACTTGATGCCGATAACGATCTGGTATGGGCCACAGAGGTTGGGACCGAGCATGTTATAGGTGACTACCTCTTTTTCCAGAGTGCCGCTCTGGGGGGCGAAAGCAAGTTACGGGGCTACCGGCAGGGCCGGTTCAGGGGGCGCACCGCCTTTTGGAATAACAATGATCTCCGATATGAGTTTGGAGAGATTCGAACCTACTTTATTCCCTTTAAAATCGGGATCATAGGAAGCTTTGATCATGGCAGAGTATGGCATGATGAACTAACAAGCAGAAAGTGGCATTATAGCTATGGCGGAGGTCTTTACCTCAATCTGGTTGATCTTGTAGCTACTACTTTCAGCTATAATATGGGGGATGTTAATGGGCAGTTTCGCTTTACACTTGGGTTTAATTTATAAGCTACGGATGAAGAACCTATTTAGAGTACTCTTGATAGTGTCGCTAACGGCTGGCACCTCCTGGGGGCAAAAGGTTATAATACCTGAGTTGCCGGATGTTCTGAAGGAAAAATTAATACCATCGGTAGGACTGTTGCAAACACGCCCCAGGGCTGCGGCCATAGAATACAGTATGAGTTCCCCTTACCGGTTGGAAACGACCTTCCCCAACAAGGTTGAGGGACGAATGCTAAGTGAGGAACGTTTTCTCTTTAAGTACAAAATACCGGTGTTACTGAAGGACAATGTGAAGATATTGCTGGGGCACAACTTTGAACGCACCACTTTTACACTTGAACAAAAGTTTATTGAAGATTCTGCATTAGTAGGGCAGATATCAAATCTTCATCTTAAGGGAAACCGCTTTACTATTTATGGTTCTTATGATCTTACGGAAACATCCTCGCTCAACGGGGCCCTTTCCATATCGTTCAATGGCAATTATGGTCAGTTCGTAAACTTTGATGAGAAGTATAGAATTTTCAGGACCATTGCCATGTACCGCAAATCTCCTAATGCCAACAATGATTGGGGCGTGGGACTTTATTATAAGAAAGGTTTCCGGAGTACTACGTTTTTACCCTTTGGTTTATGGAACAAAACCTTTAGCAAAAAATGGGGCTTTGAAGCCGTCCTGGTAACCCAGTTTTATATGCGGTATAATCTCAATACTGAAAACATCTTCCTCTTCGGGTATCAGTATCTTTCTGAGGATTATTCAGTTGATGTAAACCTCGAATCATACGAAACCGCCTATGAATTTAAGTGGCCAAAGATCAATTTTACGGGAAGGTGGCAGCACCGGTTTTTACCGTTTTTGTGGACGGAGATTGAAGGAGGCTTTCAGTATAACTGGCGCCCGGGAATGCAGCTGGAGGTTGGGGAGATTCCTGAAAATGGTATTGATATCAAATCACATAGCCTGATGTTCAATGTGGTTCTATTTATTGCACCTCCTGATAAATGGTTGGGTAACGGATGAGCAACAAAAAAGCAAAAAAGCTCGCTAAAAAAATTCCACTATTTAACCGCGACCTGAGCTGGCTTGGCTTTAATTATCGCATATTGATGGAGGCAAGTGATCCTACAGTGCCTCTGATGGAACGTCTGCGATTTCTTGCGATCTATTCCTCCAATCTCGATGAATTTTTCAGGGTTCGGGTGGCCTACCACCGGGAGGTAGCTTTAATGGAAAGCAAGAAGGTGCGAAAAAAAGCTGGAAAGGATTCTCCGCAGGTGCTTGAGAAAATTCTCGAAATCTCCAACCACCAGATGGAAGAATATGGGACCGTTCTTAATAACGTACTCGATGAATTGCGAAGGAGAGGGGTAATTATTTGCAACCGTCCCCCGTTGTTGATACCCAAACCGGCAGAAGAAGAAATTACATACTACTTTAAAACGAAGGTCCTGGCGTACCTGCGCCCGCAGGTGCTCCAGTCGAATGAGGATACCTACTTTATTGACAACGGCAAGCTTTACTTTGCACTGCTACTCAAGGATTCAGCTGGCAGACATCTGGCTTTTGTGAATATCCCTTCCGATAAGATAGACCGCTTTTACAGTTTCAAGGGAGAAGATTGCACCTGGTATGTATTTCTGGACAACATTATCAGAGCTCATCTAAATCTAATTTTTTCGGAATACGAAGTACTTGAATGCAGGAGTATTAAGCTTAATAAAAATGCAGATCTCCATATTGACGATGAATTCAGTGGTAACCTGGTGAAGAAAATTGAGGCACAGATCGCTAAGCGTAACCAAGGCGCATCCACACGTTTTCTTTTTGATGGTGCCACTTCAAAAACACTGCTGAAGAGGCTGATCGATTTTCTGAAGCTTCAGTCAGCTGACCTTGCACCGGGTGGACGCTATCACAATCTTCATGATTTTTTTGGAGTGCAGGCAGGCCTGCCCGAGCTGGAGTATCCTCAGGAACCTCCCATTGCCCATCGCTTTCTGCTAAAACAATCCAGCCTGCTTTCAGCTATGGAGAAGAAGGATTTCATGCTCAATTTTCCATATCAGTCCTA
>CAZNMG010000336.1:0-2967 GCA_964574075.1 uncultured Owenweeksia sp. | reverse complement strand
GCGGTTGTTGAGCTTGTGATATACCGCAAAACAGGAGTGGGGGACCAGCAGGGGAAAACTCATGGCGGTCCACTCAAAATTGGTGTAATGACCCATTACAAGCATCACCCCTTTTCCCTTTTTATGGAGCTGGTCAAAAAGTTCCGGGTTGCGGAGCCTGAAATGCCTTCGCATGGTTTTTTTACTGATGCTGAGGCTTTTAAATGACTCTACGATGATGTCGGCAAAATTTTGATAAAAGGCGCTGCGGATGGTTTCCAGTTCCTTCTCATCCTTCCCGGGGAATGACTTGCGGAGATTGGTCATGATCACCTCTTTGCGATAGCCGAGGATGTGCTGCATCAGAAACTTCAGGAAATCGCTGAAAGTGTACAGAGCCCTGAAGGGAAGAAAGGAAATAATTTTCCCCAGCCCCATGGCCAGATAATAACCGATCATGCCGCGAATTTACCGGTTCTCCCGGTCAGAACCTGAACCATCAAGGATTATGTTATCCTCCAGGCGGGTGCCGAAGCGATCTATGGGGAAGGTAGTGCCTCCGTTATGCCGCACGCGCATTACATCGCGCCAGTTGCCCATCTCAAGTTCACCAATGGCAGTGGAGTGAAAAAGCTGGTAATCATTTGCCGAATGCTGAAACTCGGCAAATACAAACATGCGGTTGGTTTGCTTTGCCACGTAGGGGGTGTTTATCAGGTTGTACTGCCATATCTGGTAGTTGGGCATATTCGGTTCCATTACACGCCTGTCTATCGCATCAGGCCTGCCATAGGTGAGAAAAACTCTTCCACGGTCGCTCATATAGCCGGGACGAAGGCGGCTATCGTAGTGGCGGTTGGCAATTTTTACCTCTTCATGATATCGGGTCCACTGAGCCTCCGGGTTCTGCTCATTGCGACTGCTCCAGAATGCATAAAAATACTGTCTCATCCGCTTCAGGTCTCGTTCCTCCAGCAAATCCTTCTGGTACCTCTGTTCTGCATCGGAGCTGATGGGCCACAAGTATTTAATATACTGGTACAGCGAATCCATTCCACCCAATTGATAAACAAAGGAGGAGGTGATATCCTGCTCATCCATTTCATCAAGAGAAATAGTAGGCACGGAATTGTTTATCCTGTAAAAGAACTTGCTTCTTTTTGCCGATACCTCTCCGTCTTTATTGAGAACCTGGAGTACCAGCTCATAATTACCGGTCTTCAGCCCTTCGATGGAGAAGTTAGCCAGCACCGGCTCCGCATCGGAAGCTTCCTTACGACTGAAGCTTGCATATTCGTCAAGCACCTTGTCGCGGTCGGTGTCTTTTATAAAATACTTTATCACGTAGGGTGTTTCGCCTCCAAATGCCTCCTTGGTATTATAGATCTCCGAATAAAAGGAGATCGTTTTTACATTTTCATTAAAGACGTAGGATCCCGAACTTACCAGAGGTATGAGGTCGAAACCGGATTTGGAGAACACACTTTCACTGCTGCTCTTTTTATAGCTATCGAGGAACTGAATATCAGAAGTGGCCAGTTCGCTGCCGCCAAGTGTTGTGGTAACCTTTTGCTCAAGGTGGTATTTTTCCTCAATCTCATGAATATCCTGCAGGTCTATCAACAGCATGTACTCTCCTTTCTCCACTTCAAACCGCAGCTGGTGGATAAACGCCTCGGGGAGTCCGGTGGTGTCATCGAGAGGGGGGCTCAACAACCGGAATTTGTCGGCAGCCACAATTTTATCGCCCTGCTTCAGGGAAACGGTAACCTCCACGCCCCCTATATATTTTCCGGAGGCATCTTTCATATAATCAACGGACTGTGCTCCAAGGGCGAATGACAACTCCAGGAAAGCCTGGTCGCTGGCATCCATAAATTCGGTATAGGAGATCTCCATGCCCATTTTTTTGGCAGGGAGAGTGGTGGAGACGAGTAATAGAATGAAAAGGGGGGCTATCTTGTGAAGGATCATGATCGTTGGTAATTGTGTGCAATTTAAATAGACTGCGGATACTGCAAAACGTTGTTCGGCATTCAAAATTATTTTTACTTTTGCAGCCCCTACAAAAATAGGGAAATGCCGGTACATACGGTTTATTGGAGAGATGGCAGAGTGGTCGAATGCGGTGGTCTTGAAAACCATTGACCTTCACGGGTCCGGGGGTTCGAATCCCTCTCTCTCCGCAAGCAGTAAGGGGTTGATGTTCAACCCCTTACTTATGTTTAGCCACTTCGACTTTGCAAAAGTGGGGACAAAGTGGGGACACAACGACATGAAACCATTTCGCAAACCAACAATCGTTGATCACGATGGCGATCTTTCCAAACAGTGGTATGTCTATTTCCGCTATTGGGATGCAAGTCGACAGAAACTGGTAAAGGCAAGGCGGTCCAAATTTCCGGACGGCCTATCGCCAAATCGCATTAGAAACAAACAGGAGCGCACCAAGCAAATGGGCCTTCTGCGGGATGCGATAGATTTTTTACTGCAGCGCGGCTGGACTCCGGAGGCCTCCATTCCTGAGGAGAAGATTCGGCCAAGCCAACAGGAACCTTCGCAAAGGATATGGACAATCTCAGAAGCTATTGATGAAATTATCCGCATTAAAACCGGCTATCTCAGTGAATTTGGGTTGCGAAGTTTTAAATCAAAAGCAAAAAATTTCAAGGAATACCTGGTGAATAACGGCAAGGGCAATTGGCCTGCCTTTAAAATCCAGAGACGCCACATTACGGAATACCTGCGGAACGTAAGCAAGAATAAAGGTAAAGACGGTGCAGAAGCAAGTCCCCGAACCCGAAACAACTATCTCACAGAGCTACATGCCCTGTTTGAAAAGATGATTGAGGAGGAGATGGTGGACCGTAACCCCTGCAAAGGCATCAGCACTATTAAGGAGTCTGTGACCCGACACTTAGCTTATACCAGTGACCAACTGAAGACCATGGGGAGCTGGATGGATGCGCATGCGCCCTACCTCAAGAT
>CAZNMG010000335.1:0-3625 GCA_964574075.1 uncultured Owenweeksia sp. | reverse complement strand
GGCCAAGCAATCCATTGCCAATGTAGTTTTGTGCACTATAAACCCTGGTGACGAAGTTTTGCTCCCTACCCCTTACTGGGTAAGCTATTATGAAATTGTAAAGCTTGCCGGTGGAATACCGGTGGAAATCCCTACAAAACTCAGCAACGACTTTAAGATCACCGGTGAGGAATTGGAAAGTTATATCGATTCCCGCACCCGAATGATGATCTTCAGTACACCTTGTAACCCTTCCGGAAGTATGTACACCCGTGAGGAACTCGAGGATCTGGCCAGGGTTATAAAACTGCACGACAACCTGCTGGTGATCAGTGATGAGATTTATGAACTGATAAGGTTTGAGGGAGATCACGTGAGCCTGGCTTCCCTTGGGGGAATATATGATCAGGTAATTACCGTGAACGGGGTTTCAAAAGGATTCTCAATGACCGGGTGGCGCCTGGGTTATATTGGCGCACCGCTATGGCTGGCAAAAGCCTGTGACAAAATGCAGGGGCAGTTTACCTCCGCTACCAGCAGTATCAGCCAAAAAGCAGCTCTGGCAGCAGTTTCTGCGGATCCTTCTGAGGTTTCCTATATGCGTGATGCTTTTAAAAAACGCAGGGATCTGGTGCTTGAATTACTGAAGGAAATCCCTGGATTTGTTACCAATGTGCCCCAGGGAGCGTTTTATATTTTCCCGAATGTGAGCGCCTTATATCAAAAGAAATATAACGGCCAGAAAATAGCTACCAGCACAGAATTGTGCATGTTCCTTCTCGAGCATGCGCGGGTAGGGCTGGTACCCGGTGATGCTTTTGGCAGCCCCGAGTGTATTCGTATTTCCTACGCCACCTCCGAAGATGTATTGAAAGAAGCATTAGGCAGGATAAAGGAAGCTATTGCTAAATTGAAGTAGGATGAAAGCAACGGAGATGAACCGCATTTTTGACCAGTGTGTGAAGGATTACCATAGAACCGATGCTGTGGACACTCCGGAGGCCAATCCTTTCGGTGAAGGATCACTGGAACACAAGCTTTATCATAAATGCTGGATCGACACGGTACAATGGCATTTGGAAGATGTTATCCGCGATCCTGAAATTATGCCGGAAACAGCTTTACAGATCAAGCGCAGTATTGACCAAAGTAATCAGCTTCGCACCGATATGGTAGAACAGCTGGACGACCATTTTTTAGATCAGTTTGGCGAAGTGGAGGTAAAGGAAAACTCGAGGCTCAATACCGAAAGCCCGGCCTGGGCGCTGGACAGGCTCTCCATTCTTGCGCTTAAAATCTATCATATGGAGATTGAGGCGGCCCGCGAGGATCTCAGGGATGCACAGCTTCAAAAGAATCGGTCAAAGCTGGAGGTATTGCTCACCCAACGCAGGGATCTCTCCCTGGCCGTTGACCAGCTGCTACAGGACCTTGCTTCCGGGGAAAGGCAGATGAAGGTGTACCGACAGATGAAGATGTACAACGATCCCGAACTCAACCCGGTGCTCTATTCCCAAAAAAAATCCTGAGATGCATCTTCTGCTGATACGATTTTCAGCTATTGGTGATGTAGCTCTTACAGTGCCGGTGATCCTCGGTTTTAAGAAGCATTATCCTGAAATTAAAATATCGGTCCTCTCACGTCCTCTTTTCCGCTCCCTGTTTGAACCTCTGGAGGTAGATTTTATTCCGGCCGACCTCAAGGGAGAACATGAAGGCATCACCGGCTTGCGCAGACTTTATAAAGAAATTATAGCCCATGATCCCCCCGATATTGTTTTGGATCTCCACTCGGTTCTCCGTACGCATGCCCTATCCTCTTTCTTTCAGTTGTCAGGTATACCTGTTTACAGGATTGATAAGGGGCGCGGAGAAAAGCGACTGCTTACCCGCAGGTACAATAAGGTGCGAAAGGATCTTATTCACACCACGGAGCGCTACGCACAGGTCTTTGAGAAAGCAGGTTTCAATTTTGCCTTTCAGCCTGAGGCACCCCTCCTTCCGCATTATCAGGCTGCCGGGGCTCAGGAACTATGGCAGGATCTGAAAATAACAAAGCCCGCTGTAGGCCTGGCTCCCCTTGCGGGATTCCCCGGAAAAACCTGGCCCCTTACCAAGGTTGCCCGCCTTATTGAGGAACTCACCAGCACTGGCTTTTTCGTATTTCTTTTTGGAGGCCCGGAAGATCGTGAACGGCTCGGACACCTTGCGGGTGAAGATATACACAACCTGTCAGGAGAGTTGAATTTTGCCGAAGAAGTATCCCTGATGTGCCACCTTAAACTGATGATCAGCATGGACTCCTCTAACATGCATCTCGCGGCATTGGCAGGTATTCCCGTAGTATCGATTTGGGGCTCTACCCACCACTATGGCGGCTTTGGTCCTTTAGGCGATAATAACGCCTTTATCGCTGAAGTTCCGGTGGAGCAGTTGCAATGCCGGCCATGCTCGGTTTTTGGCAAAAGGCCCTGTTTCCGGAAAGATTATGCCTGCCAACACTGGCTTAAGGAAGAGGATGTATTGGCAAAAGTCCAGCTGGCGCTGAAAAAGAGCGAAGGGTTATAACTGTTTATCCCAGCACCAGTACCTTCCAATTTATCAAAGCTAAGGCTTAACCGTTACCTTTGCCGCCAGTTTTTTTAGCCATGAGCAAAGAAGTAAAGCCTTACAAAGGTGCAGAAGGCAGTAAAAAGGAGCAGGTTGCGCAGATGTTTGACAACATTTCAGAGCGTTACGATTTCCTGAACCATATGCTTTCGATGAGTATTGACAAGGGATGGCGCAAAAAGGTGGTGAAAATGGTGGCATCCGCACATCCGGAAACCATTCTTGATGTTGCCACGGGTACTGCTGACCTCGCTATTGCGCTTACCAAAGCCCGCCCCCAAAAGATAACAGGAATAGATATTTCTCAGGGGATGCTGGATGTAGGGCAAAAAAAAATTGAAGCTAAAAATCTCACCAGTATCATTTCCCTCCAACGGGCAGATTCCGAAGAACTTCCTTTTGTAGATAATAGTTTTGATGCCGTAACGGTGGCTTTTGGCGTTCGGAATTTTGAAAACCTGAAGACGGGGTTAGGGGAAATTTACCGGGTTCTAAAGCCAGTCGGTCAATTGGTGGTGCTTGAATTTTCACAACCTAAACGCTTCCCTTTTAAGCAGGTGTACCGCTTCTACTTCAAGAATATATTACCGGGGCTAGGTCGGCTTATTTCTAGAGATAGCAGCGCCTACACCTACCTGCCCGCTTCGGTGGATGCCTTTCCTCATGGAGAGGAGTTTGCATATATTCTTAAGGAATGTGATTTTAAATCCACAACCGTAAAACCCGTCACTTTTGGTGTGGCTACAATTTATAGCGCATTAAAATAATGAATATGGCTGTTCGTTTCATAGGGGTGAAATTCAGAAAACTTACCATTTGCATTGCCGTGTGCCTTACAGGCTTTGGCCTTTCAGCCCAACGCCTGCCAAAGAACCAGCCAAAGTACGACCGGCAGCCAATTCACTTTGGTTTTTCAATAGGGGTAAATTACTTCGATTTTCACATTGAGGAAATTGAAAACCTGGCCGCATTGCCGGGATACTTTTCGGTACAATCTGATGTGAGTCCAAGCTATTCAATTCGCATTATAAGCAAC
>CAZNMG010000334.1:0-3023 GCA_964574075.1 uncultured Owenweeksia sp. | reverse complement strand
GACAGTAGCACAAAGCCCCGCAAAGCACAGTAATATAACGTAAACCAGAGGAGGTGTTCCCTTTTGCATAAATGTAACTTTTAAAAAATTTCTAAATTTAATTGGTTCAAATCTAAGCAGATGCTAAGAAATTTATTCCTTCATGACCTTGTGGACATTATCTATCCCAGTGCGTGCCTGGGATGCCGCCAGCCCCTGGTTGCCCAGGAGGAAACTCTTTGCAGCTACTGCCTTGCAGAGTTGCCCAAAACCAATTTCCATCAGATAAAGGAAAATGAGGTTGAAAAGGTTTTTATTGGTCGTTGCCACCTCCAAAAAGCTACCTCCTACTTGTATTTTGCCAAAGGAGGCATAGTACAATCGGTAATGCATCAGCTAAAGTATAAAGGCAAGCAGGAAGTTGGACTTTTCTTTGGAAAAATGGCCGGCCAGGAACTGATGAATCACGGATTTTTTGATGATATTGATTTGTTGGTGCCTATCCCCCTTCATCCGGCAAAGCTTAAGAAACGGGGATATAACCAAAGTGAAGTATTGGCTTGTGGCCTTGCAGAGATCACCGGCCTGGCTGTAGAAACCAATAATCTGGTACGCGTTGCCCACAGCGAAACCCAAACCAAGAAATCCCGCTTTGCCCGCTGGTTGAACGTGGAGACCATTTTTGAGATACAGGAGCCTGGTATTTTTAACCATAAACATGTGCTACTCATAGATGATGTGATAACCACCGGTGCGACTGTAGAGGCTAGTGCTACAAGGATCGCGGCCATTCCCGGAACCCGGGTATCGCTGCTCACTCTTGCTGTTGCGAGGTAAAAAAGAGTTATTTGGCGCATTAATTGTTCCGTAGCCGCCTGTTTCTCAACTTTGCGCCCCATGTTCAGAAGGTTTTTCCTATCCATTATCGTGTTCTCCATTCTCCTGTTAGGAGGGGAGTTTTTCACAACTTCATGCGCCAGCCGCTCCGCACCCGGAGGCGGGCCAAGGGATTCTTTAGCTCCCGTTCTGGACACCGCCTTTCCTCCAAATTTTACTACCAATTTCACAGGAAAAAGGATAACACTCATTTTTGATGAATATATCAGCCTGAAGAGCCCCTCGCAGCAGGTTCACTTCTCACCCCCGCTGGAAGAATCGCCCGATATAATGCACCGTGGTAAGGAAGTGGAAATAGTATGGACTGATACGCTGTTGGAAAACACCACCTACACCATCACCTTTGGAAATGCGATTACCGATTTTACAGAAGGAAATATCAATGCCGATTTTAAATATGTCTTCTCCACGGGTGATTTTATCGATAGCCTTAGCTTCAGGGGCCGGGTGGTTGATAGCAAAACAGGAACCCCTGTCAAGGAGATGCTCGTGGCCCTCTATGACTATCAAAGCTTAAAGGCAGCCGATTCGATCCCCTTCAGGCAACTGCCCACCTACTATACCTATACCACAGAGAGTGGAACCTTTGAACTCACTAACCTGAAATACGGAAGTTTTCACCTACTGGCATTTGATGACCGAAGGAAAAATTTCAAACTGAATTCGGGTGCAGAGAAAATCGCCTTCTCCAGTGATACCCTGATCCTTACCGACAGTACAAAATCGGTTGATCTTGTGAGCTTTGATCCGGAACCTGCCCCACGGTATTTTGGTGCCAAACACAGCAGCAAGGGAAAAATTTTAATTCCTTTCAATTATACTGTCCCCGGGCTCCAGGTAGAAACTATTTCCACGGATTCGGTACCCTCTTTTATTGACATCTCTTCAACAGGTGACACGGCCATTTTTTGGTTTGATGCACCAGGGCGCGATTCACTGGTGTTGCTCATAAAAAGCGATACTGCGGTAATAGACACTACCACATTATTCCTGAGAGAATTTGGGGATCCTACCCTAAATCTTAGTCTTGTAAATGCCGAGATAAAATCAGATGAAGAAGTGGAGCTGAGTTCCAATCTGCCTCTGGACAGTATAGATTCTTCCGGATTCGTGTTCTACTACCCTGAGGACACGCTGCCTGCGGCTTCCGTGAAAATTGTAAACCCGATGAGCCTTAAGATAACGCCCCCCAGGCGCCATTCCGAGTTCTCACTTTACGCAAAAAAAGGTGCGGTGCAATCCTTACTGGGAGCGGTCAATGATTCTATAATGTTTCAACTGGAAAGTTTGAGGCGTGAAGATTTGGGTAACCTGGATTTTGTAGTGGAAACTGATTCCACCCTTCCACTGGTTTTGATCATTACCAGCCCCGGGAAGAAGGAAATTGAAAGACGGGCTTTCAGAGGAAGTACTACCGTAAATCTGCGAAATATGAGACCAGGCACTTACCAGGTGCACCTGATCATTGATAATGATGAAAATGAAAAATGGTCAACCGGGAATTACCTCCAGGGAAACCAGCCTGAACGGATACTGATATATCCTGATAAGGCTGAGATAAGGGCCAACTGGGACCTGGAGCTTATTTGGCAACCCGATATTTCTCAGGAAACCGTGCCGGATATTGTGAACGAATCGCGATCTGACAAGAATTGAAAGTGACTCCTCGACTCCAGCATCCGCTCACGCGACAGCGTTACCGTGGCCACTTTTTCTTCGGAGGAAGGTAGCTCCATCATTGGCTCCCCTAATTCATTTATCACGGCAGAGTCACCACTATGAGCCACCCCGTTTCCATCTTTGCCTACCCGGTTTAAACCCGCCACAAAACACATATTCTCAATGGCGCGCGCCTTGAGAAGTGTACGCCACGCATACGATCTTCGTTGGGGCCAGTTCGCTACAAAGTATTGCAGGTCTACCTCCTCCGTATTGCGGCACCACACCGGAAAGCGGAGATCATAACAAACCAGCGGCATAATTTTCCAGCCCTTGTAACTAATGATCAAATGCTTATCGCCTGCCGAATAGACCTTTTCCTCACCAGCCAGAGTAAAGAGATGTTTTTTATCATAGGTATGGTAGGTGCCGTCAGGGAAAACAAAGAAAAGTCGGTTATAAAAGTGTTCGCCATCCTTAATAACAGC
>CAZNMG010000333.1:0-5179 GCA_964574075.1 uncultured Owenweeksia sp. | reverse complement strand
GCACCTCACCTATGCCATTGGCTTTAAAATAAACCTCACCACCCCAAAGGTTTCCTACACCATTTATAGCGTGGTTCTGCTGAATGTTGAAGTACCCGGCTCTTCCGGCAGGTATATACATATCAAATGCAATACTCCAGGCCCCACTACTTATGGTGTCAAAGTAGGCCACAACATCTACAAAGCCTGCCGGGCCTGAATCATAAACCCGAAGTGAGTTTGGAGAACTGTTGGATTGAGCGGGACTGACCACTTCATCCCCTCCGGCACCCTGCCATGGGATAAACAAGGCGGATTGGGTTGAAATTTCCTGCCCGGCCTGGTACACATCGATGTCATCACAAGGCACTTCTTCCGGGCAAAGGACTACAGGACCCACCGGAAAACTGGTGTCTCCGGGGGAACAAACAACCCGCATATACACTTCCTGACAAAGGTTCTGGATAAGATTGGAAATGGTTACAGTGTTTGTGTTGGTAACAGAGACCTTGGTGCCCTGGCCAATATTGAATCCTGCAGGACCATATTCCACCACGTAGGTGACACCCGATCCAAAACCAGTGGTATCAAAATCAACCCGGGCAGAACTGGTGCTAAGTGCACTGGAACTAAGGACGGAGGGTGTGGGACAGGTGGGAATGATCACTGTTACAGTAACCGTATCGTAATAGGTTGTTCCACACTTCATCAACTCAGCGATATATTCATAAGTACCCGAAGCCGGATAAGGGCCTCCATAAAACTCAGTGTCTGTGGTTACAGGATTGCCGTTAAGTGTCCACTGAAAGCCGGAAACAGTTCCGCCAGAGGGAACGGTCACACCCGGGTTTACGGTATTGGGATCCTGATATTGAGCATTGGTAACCACAATCCAGTTGGTGGCATCATTGTTATCAGGACCAATAAGCCTTACCCCTGTGGTAGTGGTGGCGGTTCCAATAGTGCCACCTCCCCAGTCGGAGGCAGGTACATTGGCCGCAGCCGGAAATGTATAGGTACCGGTACTTGTGGGATATGCCGCAGCATCAAGTATCACTCCGTTGGCGTCCTTTAAAATAACACCCTGGCCCCCACTCGACTGCCAGTCAACGGTGTTCCCACCGGAGCCATCATAATAAAAATTGGCCGGGCTTGCAGTTACGGGACGCATGGCTACCACGGCTGTACCGTTGGGCCCTATCAGTGTTCCCGCAGGAAAAGTATGGGTGCCGGTAGGTGCTGTTCCGGTGGTATTCCACTGCTCAAAGGTGATGCCTCCCAGGTCAGATCCTGGTACACCTGTAATTTCAATGTGCTCACCCACCGTGGAGTTATACCAACTCGGCCAGCCTCCGGGAGGGGTTCCTACAGCGGTGTTGAAGTGCATAATCTCCGTAATAATTAAGCCTCCCCCCGGAAAGAATGGGGATCGTGCCGTGATTCTTACTGAATCGGTAGTATTTATCACCAATGCACTTTTAGGAGTTACGGTAAGAATAGAATCCACTTCTACATTTACTGTCACCAATGTATCGTTTACCGCCAGCACGTTTACCGCATTGGGATCAATGTAGGCGTTCAAGGAATAGGTACCTGGTAAGGACATATCAATTCCCGGAATGGTAAGCATCAGAGAATCCTGTGCATTAAGCATACCCGTGCTATGCGTAAGAGTGCCGCTGGTATTTACCGGGCCCGTTACAGAATAGGTTACGAGGAGTGGATCTACGGCAAAGTTAACCGCACTGCCAATGAGGTTAAAGATGTAGAGGGCAATGGTGTCATTAGTGGTAAGGCAGGGATCTGTTCTTAAGAACTCTGCTCCTGCCACCTGGAGATCACCGGAGAGCGCTGTGAATTCATCAGCTCCTATATCCACCACAGTTGAGCCTGTAGCGGGCCTGGTTTCCCCGTCAATGTCCACAGTCACACCCACCGAATTGTTTCCGGCATCATCCGCAAGGCTACCCAGCACGTGAAGATCCATTCCCGGGTTTATAAAAACCGGGTCACCTTCTACCGAATTGGCATTCCGGGTGGCATCTGCTGCCTGCCAGGCGGCAAGACTTGCATAAGTAGGAGTGCCTATATCATAAGGTGTAGCATTGGATGAATAGTAGAGGTTATAATCTACCGTCACATCGGCCGTAAGGTTTGCGCTTACTTCAAAGGCAAAGTCACTTGGGGAGACAAAGATATTATTCTGGATGTCCATGGTATTTGGGGTTACCAGATAGATGGCGGGAGTACCATAGGTGGTATTGTGATACACATCCGTTTGCTCTCCATCATTTAAGTACATGGCATAGTCGTTATCACTAATCACCATGTTGTTGATTACCGTGGAGTTTACAGTAGTAGTATGCAGATCGTTGCCATCGTTCATGTAAATGCCATAATCCTTTACATGAATCATGTTGCCTTCCACCTTATAATCCCAAAGATCCAGGAGGTAGAATCCGTCCTCGTCCGTCACCGAAATATCCGAAATAACAGTGTTATTCAATACTTCCACATTCTGATAATAAATCACGTAAAGACCGGTGAGGTAGAAATCGCGGATGTTATTGTCCTCAAAAATGAAATTTTGGGACAATTGGGTAGAAGCAAAACCATATACGCTGATACCATAATAACCTCCAACAATCTCACAATTGGAAACCGTGAATCCATCCACCTCTGCACCTGCGATCAGGTCGTTCTCATATAGGTCATCCCCCGAAACAACTATGGGTGATATATCGGAGAAAAAGGCCCCTGATGAGTCTACAGACACATAAGAATTGGATATGGTTACAGAGTCGGAGTTACCGGTAATGTAAATTCCCCATCCTTCAGATGAATTACCATTGTGTACCCTAAGATCATCAATGGTTATGAAACCTGTATTGTCAATCAGGATAGTTGATTGAGGGCCTAAACCATCATATTTTACGGTAGCCCCCGCCCCATTGAAGGTTATGGTATTGGTGCTGCTCACACCAGGCACATCTATCATGTGCAGATGATCGGTATATATACCTGGCAGCACATTAAAGGTAACCGGCCCCGATACACCACAAGCCGTAAGGGCATCACCTACCTGGGCAAAAGTGGTAAAGTTTCCGGTGGCTCCAACGGTATAGGTACCGTTAAGTTGGTTGGTACAGAAGGTACAAAAGCTGAACGGACCTACCCACTGGCTTGTATCACCCGGGGCGCATATGGAACGCAGGGCATACTCATAGCAGGTTTGTTCGGATAGAGTATCTATCAGAAGGCTGTCATTGGCTACAATTGTCTTCACCCCACCCAGGGTTTGGGTACCCTGATAAAATCCCTGTGGACCAAACCAAACCTGGTAGGACTGGGCACTCGGCCCATCAAACCAGTTGAGTATGGCTTCGGTATCAGTAAGGCCCTGCACCGTAAGATTGGTAGGATCGGGACAGGTGGGCCCCTCCACAAAATTAATGTCGTCCAGGCCATTATCTCCCGCACAGCACCCCATATTTAGGCTCCTGAACCGTGCCCTTACAAGGCCCGAAGATCCAACATAGGGTAACAGGTTGATAATGGTATCGGTGTAGGCATCGGATTGAGCCGTTTGTTTACCTACTGCATTGGTGTAGCTGTGCACACCCAATATCCACTGGGTGCCATCAAAAATATCCACATACACTTCTCCCATTACAGAACCGTAGCGGTGGATGTGATATTCCAGACTAGGATTTGTCAATCCCGAAACGTCCACCAGCGGGGAGATCAGCATCGTGGTCTGCCCTGCCCCGTAAGAGACATCGGCATTAAAAAACTTACCTCCCGTGGCCGGGGCCAGCGTATTGTCACGGTCGGGCCCGGTGGTGGTTCCCGAAGAAGTTTGGGAGGTATTCCTCAACTCCCATCCATAGCCCGAGGTGGGCGAGGTTTTAATGACTGAATTTTCAATGGTCCAGCAATTTTCATCACCCTGGTAATACCCGAGGGTGAAACTTTCAAAGTCTTCGGAATAAGGGGCCATAACCGCCTGGCAGGCGGTGGTAAAAGCAAATGGACCCACATACACTCCGTTTCCTGTGGCATTGCAGCTATCCAGAATGTAATATTCATAATTGGTTTGTGGAGATAAGCCGGTGAGGGTAAAAGTACTGTCGCTACCGGGTACACTGCCCACGCCTATCCCCGAGCCGGTGCCGGGCGTAAATCCTGCCGCACCCCATTCCACTTTAGTAAGATCTCCCTGTCCTCCATCCCAATAAGCGATGGCAGTGTTGGCCGTAACGCTGGTAATACCCAGTGTGGTTACCAGTGAGCCCACACAGGCAGGCTTGGTTTCATACACAAAATCATCCAGATAGATGGTGCGGAAGGTAGCCGTGTTGTTATGGAAAAAGCCTATGAAGTTATCGGTACCGTTGTACCCATTGGCAGCATCTATACTAATAAGATGGAGTGAATGCGTGGTGGTAAGGACGATGGTATCAAGTGGGGTAAAGAGGCCTGCCTCAGCTCCGGGCAGCGTTCCTACCACCAGTTCTGTACCGGCCGTGGAGGCTTTGGCAAAAAACTGAATTCTCTTATCGCCAGCGGTGAGATCGCTGAAATTGGGCGATACCAGCATTACCGTATCATTGGTAACTCCCGACCCATTGTACATCCTCACATGATTGGGCGGGGAGTTAGGGGTGGTGGGCGTATAGGTTTGTACAATTCCCTTGGTGGTGCCCGCTACCTTGTTTATTTCTGACCAGCAATTGGGCAGTACATTGGCCGGGTCACTATCAAAGCTGTTGGTATATGGGGCGCTGAAAGGTGCACATTTGGTAAGAAAAGAAAACGGTCCTCGCACCGGAGAAAGTCCATTGGCCCCACAATCCCTCTGTACATACACATCATAGCAGGTGTTGGGAAACAGGCCGGTAAGATTAAAAGGTTCTGTACCCGTTCCCACGGTGCCGGTACCCTGGCTAAACCCGCAGGGCCCGAATTCGTAACTGTAGGAACCTCCGTTATCATCAAATACTATGGTAGCGGTACTGCTGGTAAGGTTGCTTGCTGTAAAATTGCTTACCGGGAGGCAGCTTACGGCTTCCAGGCGGACATCGTCAAAGGCAAAACCGTCTCCCGCTGTCCATATCGAGTTATCCTCCTGGCCCCATCTTATTTGCGTAGAAGTAGAAAAGGACTGGCCGTTATTGGTTAGAATTGTGTCAATCACAAA
>CAZNMG010000332.1:0-4359 GCA_964574075.1 uncultured Owenweeksia sp. | reverse complement strand
GGTGGTTTATACTGATGATTTTGACGGCAACGCAGGTTACAGCTTCTACATTTATGACAATACAGGAGGTGTGAACGTCTTCCGCTCAAGCGATGTAAGCGGTTATACACCCACCCGTGGAGACTCCATCATGCTTATTGGTGATGTGGCTCAGTTCCGCGGACTTACCGAAATAAGCGTTGATTCCATTCAGCTGTTGGCCAGTGGTGTTACCCTTGAAGACCCGGAAGCTGTGAATACCCTCAATGAAGACACCGAGGGTGAGTATATCCAACTGGATTACTGGATGTTTGTAGATACGGCCCAGTGGACTACAGGCTCAGGAAGTGGAGGTTTCAACGTGGACATCACCAATGGCAACGATACTTTCGTAATGCGTATTGACAGTGATATTGACCTTTACAACATGCCTGTACCAACTGCTGGTTTGTTTTCAGTGGTAGGTGCCGGTTCTCAGTTTGATGCGGGTACTCCAGCGCTTGGGGGTTACCAGATATTTCCCCGCGACCAGGCGGATATTATGCCTATTCAGGAGTTGAGCATTGGTGTGGCTTCATCGGTGGATGGTGCAAACGTTCCCATCTATTTGGATGAGACCGTGGTTATAAGCGGAGTGGTTTATACGGACGACTTTGACGAGAATAACGGCTACAGCTTTTACATTTACGACAACACAGGTGGCATCAACGTCTTCAATTTTGATGATGTGAGTAATTACACCGTAACCCGTGGAGACTCCATAATGGTGATTGGACAGATCGATCAGTTTCGCGGGCTTACCGAAATATTTGCCGATTCCATCATGGTATATAAATCGGGAATGAGCCTTAAAGCTCCCGATACAGTTACTACGCTTGACGAAACTACCGAAGGGGAATATATTCGTCTCAACAACTGGATTTTCGCTGATCCCACCCAGTGGACCACCGGCTCTGGTTCAGGAGGATTTAATGTGGATATCACTAATGGTACGGATACTTTTATAATGCGAATTGATGCGGCTACTGACCTCTACAATTCACCTATACCGGCCCCTCTTTCATTTGATGTAATTGGTGCTGGATCCCAGTTTTCCACGAGCACTCCGGCCGATGATGGATATCAGATCTTTCCACGCGACCTTACCGACATTATTCCCATGGTAGGATTAAGTGAGGAAGCCATTTCCCGCATTGTGTTGTATCCCAACCCTGCAAGTGAGGTTGTAAACATTCTTACCGAAAGCAATGCCTCAAAAAAGGTAGGTGTTTACTCAATTACCGGTCAGCTGGTAAATGAATTCACTACAACATCAACTGTTATTGAGGTTGAGGTTAACGGATTTTCCGGAGGCGTTTATTTCATCACAGTTGAAATGGAAGGAGAAACGGTTACCCGTAAGCTGGTTGTGGAATAGTACAGGTATTTTTAATACTTATTAATGCTAATTGGGATGCCCGTTTTTTGCGGGCATCCCTGTTTGTAATCTGCCCGTTATGAGCTTTGGCTTTTTCGATTTTTTGTCACTGATCGGTGCCCTGGGTCTCTTCATCTTCGGGATGAAGGTGATGAGTGATTCCATACAAAAAGCCGCGGGCAGCAAGCTTAGGGAAATACTGGAGGCAATGACCTCCAGGCGCATATTCGGCCTTTTTACAGGGCTGCTCATCACCACGATGGTGCAATCTTCCTCGGCTACCACGGTAATGGTGGTGAGTTTTGTAAATGCGGGTCTTATAAACCTGGTGCAGTCTATTGGTGTAATAATGGGTGCCAACATCGGCACCACGGTTACCGGCTGGCTCATTTCTGAATTGGGCCTGGGCAGGTTTAACATGGCCAGCATTTGCCTTCCCATCATAGCCATTGGTTTCCCCCTGCTCTTTAGCGGACGCGAAAAACTGAAGCTTTACGGGGAAGTGCTGGTGGGATTTGCCATCCTGTTTCTCGGTCTCAACTTTATGAAAGAGTCTGTAGAAGGCCTTCGCAGCGAGGAGTTGTTTAGTTTTTTGAAGGGGTTCAATTATACGGACCAGGGATATTTTGCTCAGATAGGTACTGTGATTTTATTTGTTCTCATCGGTACTGCTCTCACTATAGTAGTGCAATCATCAAGTGCAGCAATGGCGCTGACCCTGGTAATGACCAATGAGGGATGGATATCTTTTCCGCTGGCAGCGGCTATAATACTTGGAGAAAATGTGGGAACCACCCTTACGGCCAACCTTGCCGCCCTGGTGGGAAATGTTCATGCAAAGCGCTCAGCCCGTGCGCATTTTGTTTTTAATGTTTTAGGCGTAATATGGATGTTGCTGGTTTTTCCCGTATTCCTGGCAGGAGTGGCTTCAGCAATAGAATGGTTCTCAGGCAGGGATCCCTTTTTACAAACAGAAGCAATCCCCAGCGCGCTGGCTCTGTTTCACACCGCCTTTAATGTGGTGAATGTATTGTTGCTTATTGGCTTTACCGGTTTCATTGCCCGTATTGTGATTAAGATGGTGCCTTCAAAGGGTATAAAGGATGAGGAATACAGCCTCGACTACATCGGTAGCGGACTCATGGAAACATCAGAACTCTCCATAGTTGAAGCGCGGAGGGAACTGGTAAAGTTTGCTCAGGTGGTACGAAGGGCATTTAAATACATCCCCTTACTTATTACCGAGATGGATGAGAAGCGCCTTAAGGATTACGACCGGCAGTTACAGAGGCACGAGGAGACTACCGACAGGATGGAAATGGAGATTGCCACCTACCTGGGCCGTGTGTCTAAAAACGAACTTAGTACGGAAGCCGCCTATGGCGTGCGTACCATGGTGAACATTGCCAGTTATCTTGAAAGGATTGGTGACATTTATGTAGAGATAAGCCGTGGGCTGGGTAACCGCAAAAAGCAAAAAGCCTACTTTACTCCCCATATGCGTGATAGGGTGCTGATCCTGTCTGATATGCTGAGCCTTGCTCTCGATCAGATGGTAAAGAACCTGAGTTTTGATGAGCGGGAAATTGATTTTCAAAAGGCGCGGCAGATTGAGGAAGAAATTGACAAGACCTATAAAAAGCTGCGTAAGGAATATATCAGGAAAGTGGAGAAGGGAAAATTCCAGCTCCGCAGCGGAATTTACTACAGCGATCTGATCTCAGAGATGGAGCGTATAGCTGATCTCGTGGCGCAGGTGAGCGACCTGCTCCGAAAGGAAAAGGAGGCAAAGGCTACTCCGGAATAAAGATAGAAGGACTTTCCACAATTCCACTTTTATTTCCGGCACGATCTACCATTTGTAAGGCAAATTTCACCGAATCCACATTATTGTTTTCAGGGTATCCGATGTAGCTGAAGACCACGGTAATTTCCCCTTCAAGAACCTTGTTCTGCCCTTCAGGGGTGATGTTTGGCAGCACATTGTGGAAAAGGAGACAATCGGGTGGGGTGGTGGCCTTGGGAAAGATCTCTTTGTAGGCCCCGTTTACTTTTTCAAAATACTGGATCAGCAGATCATAGCTGCTGGCCTCACAGGGGTCCGTGGCTTTGTCGCGGCCAATGTTACCGTCACCATCCGTAAAGTAGGTGGTGAGCAGGATTTCACGGGTATTGCCTTCGCCCTCTGCATATTCGGCTTTGCGCCACTCAAGGTGTGGAGTGTCCGAAAATTTATCCGGATTACGGCAGGCCGTAAAAAGCATCCCGGCCAGCAATACACTTAATGCTATTTTTGAAAACTTGTAATTCATTGATAGGAGACCGTAAATCAGCAAACGTTGAGCAAAAGCCAATATTTCAAAAGTAAGATTTTTAGCCTCACAAATGAGGATGATTTTGGCTCTTTGACACTGGAAATATTTCGATACCAGGCTGCTCATAACCCGGTTTACCGTGATTACATTGAAATGCTTGGGGTGATACCCACCCATGTGGAACATTATACCGCCATTCCATTTCTGCCGGTCTCTTTTTTTAAAAGCCACAAGGTAGTGACGGAAGAGCGGGAACCTGAGGTGGTGTTTACCAGTTCGGGCACCACAGGTTCGCTAACCAGCCGGCATTTTGTCTCAGATATTGATCTTTACCGGCAGAGTTTTTTAAAAGGTTTTGAGCACTTTTATGGCCCGGTGACGGATTACTGCATTATAGCCTTATTGCCGTCATATCTTGATCGGGAGGGGTCATCCCTTATTTTTATGGTGGGTGAACTGATACGACTATCGGGCGATAAAGAAGGTGGCTTTTATCTTGACCAGTTTGAGGAAATGGCCCAATTGATCGAAAAAAAACTCGCTGGCGGTAAAAAGGTGTTGTTGGTGGGGGTCACTTTTGGGCTTCTTGATTTTGCCGCCCGTTTTTCGTTGCCCCCCGGAGCTTTAACGGTAATGGAAACCGGTGGA
>CAZNMG010000331.1:0-3620 GCA_964574075.1 uncultured Owenweeksia sp. | reverse complement strand
TAAAGTTCGACTCATCCTTTTGGGTGTTACCAAAAAGAGGGAGCTGATGCACCTCAAAGACTATTTCGAATCTATAAAAAACGTTGAATTATTGATGCCCTCTGACATTGACTGGCACAATGAGGAGGATGTCCAAAAAAGGATCTCATCCTTTGATATAGGAATTGCCACTTTGCAGGATGATGAACTACACCGTTCAAAATCTGCTTTTAAGCTTAAGCAATACTTAAATTGCGGAGTGCCTGTATTGAGCACCGATTTACCTGAGAACAACACCTTTGTACAGAATGGTGTGAATGGTTTTCTCTGTACTTCATCTCAGGATTTCAAGCAGCGAATAGTTGACATCCACGAAATGAGCACTGCCTCCTACACCGCTATGCAGAGATCCGCCAGAGAATCAATTTCTCAATTTGACCTCAACCTTTATTGCAGAAATCTCATTGGAGCATTTCAATTAATACAGGCTCCCACTACTGCAGGCAATATGCAGCCTGAACACGAAATAATTGCATTTGATAATTAAAGAGCTCATAATCAGTAGAAGCTATCTTTCTTCTTCGCCATCTTCCGCAACAGCGGTGAGCATCGATACCGGTCCTCATGATACTCATCATACAAACGGTCGAGTGTTTCCACACAATGTTGAATTCCTTTTTCATCGGCCCACTTCAGCAGACCTTTCGGATAATTCACACCTTTGGTCATGGCGAGGTCGATATCATCGCGGCTGGCTATGTTGAGGTAAAGGGCGTCTGCCGCTTCATTGATCAGCATCACCAAAATGCGCCAAACGATATTTTCGCCCAGTTCCTGATTCTTTACAGGTTCCGGTGTTTCAGCGCCTTCCGAATAATCGTAAAAGCCCTTGCCCGACTTGCGGCCAAGCCAGCCGGCTTCAACCATGCGCTTTTGCGTGAAGTTAGGGCGGTAACGGGGATCATAGTAAAACTCCCGGAAAACGGATTCGGTAACCGCATAATTCACGTCATGACCAATGAAATCCATCAGGGTAAAAGGACCCATACGGAAACCTCCCAACTCGGTCATAGCCCAGTCAATGGTCGCAGGATCGGCAAACCCTTCTTCATAAATACGAACCGCTTCCCCATAAAATGGACGCGCCACCCGATTCACAATAAAGCCAGGAGTATCTTTTGCCAATACGGTGACCTTTCCCCAGCTATCAATAATCTCCCGCGCCTTTTGGGTGGTCTTTTTAGATGTTGACACCGCAGGGATAATTTCCACCAATGGCATCAGCGGAGCGGGATTGAAAAAGTGGATGCCTATTACCCGCTCTGAATTTTTTACGGATGACCCGATGCTGGCAATAGATAGTGAAGACGTGTTGGAAGCAAGAATAGCATCCTCCGGAACAATGGTTTCCAACTTCCTGAAGATTTCCTTTTTCACATCAAGGTTCTCAATTACCGCCTCTATTACCAAACCGGCATCTTTAAGGTCGCTCATTCGGCTGGTGTAAGTAATCCTCGAAAGGATTTCCTTGTCCTGTCCATGCTTTAACCGCTCCTTTTCTACAAGGCGCGCCAGAATTTTTTCATGCCCCGCACTGGCTCTTTCCAGGGCCTTTTCAAACTTATCGGTAAGGTAAGCCTCATGTCCATTTTGTGCGGCTACCTGTGCTATTCCGGCACCCATGGCACCTGCTCCTACAATGGCTATTTTCATATAACTTTTCTCTTTTTTGTACGACCTAGTCAACCAAAACCAACCCGTTCAATAAATTTTCTACCTCTTCCTTGTTTTCTTCCATTAGCTTTTGCGAGGTATAGGTAAGAAACTGTAAGGTTCCGTTTTCATCAGAGTAATAATAGCAGTAGTACGAAAATTTAATACCCTGAGTGGTACCTTTCATTTGTAATTGTAATACCCGTAGACCGTTCACCGTTCTATATTCTTCGTTTATTACCTTCACATCCGGGGCTACTCTTCTGGCATTGTCAAGGGCTATGTCACGCATAGATTCAAGGGGTATCTCTACTTTTTCCGTAATCATAATACCGTAAAGGTCACCTCCCTTTATTTGTAGCTCATATTCGGCATCGGGATTGTCAACCTCCTTTGTGAAATTCCAGATCTTTGGATTTAACCACACACCAAGTTCAAGGATTGTACTCTTAAGTAAAAAGGTTGACTTGTCATCCTTTTTGAACTTCTTTTCATTGACGGGAATTTCCTTTCTCTCTTTATCCTCCACATTCGCGTATTCCCAGGTTCCATCCATAAAGAGTATTACCTCTGCACCCGTTCCGGTGATAGCTCTTTCCTGAGCTTTTAGCGAAGGGCATAGAAACAGGGCGATAGCAAATAGCATTAGTTTTTTCATCCGATATAGTGTTTTTTTTAGGTTTTTACTTCCCCTTAAACTCCGGCTTCCTCTTCTCCAAAAATGCCTTCGTCCCTTCTGCATAATCATGGCTTTGTCCGCACTGGGTTTGGTATTTATCTTCCAACCTTAATTGATCCTCAAGGGTGTTTGTTGATGAGGCATTGAGCAGGATCTTCGTTCTGGCTAAAGCCAAAGTGGGCAGATTGCTCAGGGTCCGGGCGATATTCAGGGCTTCTTCAGCCAAGTTTTCATCTGGAAAATATTTGTAGATCATCCCCATCCTTTCGGCTTCCACTGCAGAAACTTTTTCCCCCAGCATCATTAAGGCGGAAGCTTTCTGCATACCGATCAATCGTGGTAAAGTATAGGTGCCCCCACTATCGGGAATGAGCCCGATCTTCGAAAATGCCTGTATAAAACTGGCGGATTCTGCCGCAACAACCACATCGCAGGCCAGGGCAATATTTGCCCCTGCTCCTGCAGCTACGCCATTCACCGCTGCTACTACAGGTTTTTGGAGATTTCGGATAGCCTCAACTATCGGGTTGTAATGCTCCGTTACAATGCGGGTGAGCTCGGGCCCCTTAGGATCAGTGGCTTCCGCGAGATCCTGGCCGGCAGAGAAAGCCTTGCCGTTTCCCGTAAGATAAATGCATCGGATGCTTTTATCAAAAGATGCTTTTCTTAGCTCCTGTTGCAGGGCCAGTGCCATTTCGCGTACAAAGCTGTTGTACTTATCGGGGCGGTTAAGGGTTATTTTTAAAACTTTATCAAACTGCTCAGTTTGGATGAATTCGGACATTTCTTAATTTTTTGGGGTGCTAAAGGTATTGGATGCCTCACAAAAGCACCCAACACCAGGTGATAATTTTAATCTTTGTATTATTAACAGGTCATTCTCGGATTGTTACTCTCAAACCTCACCTATGCGAATCTTTCTGACAATTTTAATTTTTACATACTACTTTCAAAGCAACGCGCAGCGTACCCTTAACTTCGGAATTACGAGTGGCGTCACCCAGTTCTATAGCTCTGCAAGCCAATCCAGCAATAAACACCTGCTAACGCCCCAGGCTAACCCAATGCTTAGTGGACCATTTCGCTACATTTCTGTGGATGCCCAATTGGGAATGACCACGGCTTTCGGTGTGAGTTTGGGAATGGGGTACAATGAACTTATCGGTAGCTTTGAGAGCTATGATAACCCTTTAAAAGTTGGTCTGGATTACTATGAACCTCTTTTTAAAAGTGTCTTTCTTGAACCCGG
>CAZNMG010000330.1:0-4188 GCA_964574075.1 uncultured Owenweeksia sp. | reverse complement strand
TAAATTGAGCGAAGATGAACTGGTACAGAGGTGCCTAAAGAATGACCGCAAAGCGCAGAAGCTGCTTTACGGACAGTACGCTCCGCTTATGAAAATGGTATGCCTGAGGTACCTCTTCGAAAAGCAGTTGGCAGAAGAGGTGTTGAAGGGTCTTACCTGATGAACAAGAGGCTACTTAGATCCTTCTAAACAAGCCCTAATGTTCCTCATCAAAAACCTTCAATCTTGCCGAGGTAGATGTAGTTATCCTTTTTGGTGAAACCAAGTGAATAGCGGTCTTCCCCAATAATTAGCCGACTTTTTCCATTGTTGAAGCTCACATGCCGGATATCGCTGCGGAGGTAAAAGTCTTTTTTCCCCTTGCCATCCTCACCGGCAATCTGTACTTCTTCCATTGTTCCGGCATCCAGATTTATACGGCTAATGAGTAATTGCTCCCTTGGCACCCAGTATTCCGTGCGGGTAGTGGTAACAGAGCCATCAATGCCATGGCTGCTGCTGATATCCACCGGCTGGTCAACCTTCATTACCAGACCTGTAAGCCAGAAGGCTGATTTGCCGTCACCGCTCAGTTCAATCGAGGTGTATGAAGGATAGGTACCTGGCGAGGCATTGGGGTCCGTAGTATTATACAATCCTCCCTTGGCAGGGGTATCAATGGTATAGACCTTTTTAAGACCTCCGTCAGGGCCATAGTGGAAAACGACAAAATCCTTATAGGAAATAGTGCCGTTGGCAATATTATTCCTGATCATCTGTCCACTGATAACCACATCTCCGTTTGCGGCTTTTTTCACATCCGAAATAATGAGACGCTTGCCCTCATAAGGAATTATTTTCTTTTGGCGGGCCGGGGCCATACTGGCTTCTTCCATTTCCGCCAGGGTGGGGGCACTTACATATTCCACGGCACCATTCGCAATACTTACCAGCTGGAAATTATCAAAACCCTTCTCCATCTTGGCCGGATCATAAACTTTGTAGTTGGCATAGGCATCCCCAGGTTTTTCAATTTTTTTGCCGGGTCCAAAAAGAATAACTGATCCGTCCGGTGCCTCATGAATAGGTTCAATCCTCCATTTTGTGGCCCGTGTGGTAAAGCGGATTTTATCCTTTACCTCTCCATTCGGTGAAATGCGCACATAGGTGTAACTCTGCGGATCAGGATCTTCATTTTTAATACCCATCATCTTGAGAGGAGCAAAAACAAGAGCAAAATCACCACCTGTAGGATCTTCGGATGCAAACCGATGCCGGCTAATAATGTACTGAGGGTGATCAAATGTGAGGTCGGTGGTCTTTATTACATCCAAATCCTGGTTGTAGGATAGCACCCGGTATTTAGAGAACATAACCCCATAGTCACGGGCATTCTGTTCTGAAACCAACACCACCACATTGCCTGTTTTGTTGTTGTCAAAATGGGTGTGGTAATACATCTTCTTATCATTTTCGTCCTTTGGCTTTAGCTTGTCGAGGGTTTTGGTGCTGTACTGGTAGCTTCCGGTAAACCAGTTCCAGTAGCGGGTAACTTCCTTTTTACGAAGCACCAGTTTGCCACTCATATTGGCTTCTGCGGTTATTCCGGTAATTACCTCAAATTCTTTGTCCATTTTAAACCAGTTGTAGCTCGATTTCATTTTTTCCCGTTCGTACTCCAGCTTTTCCGAATTTTTCAGATTAAGATCGTAGTCCAGAGAATATTTCTCCACCTTTATTTTACGGGCCTTTGTGGCAGTTACGAAATAGAGATCAATCTGGCGGGTTTCATCATTGGTTTCAACCTCAGCCAGATAACCGGTTTCTGCGCGGTTTGAAAGTGGAATGGCGGCCTCAGCAGTAAGATAGTTTACCTGGGCATTTGCTGTGCCCATACAGGCCAGCCAAAAAAGAAACAAAAGCTTTTTCATTATAACTTTCCTTAAAAGATTAGGGGTTCAAAGATTTACCAAAGCAGACAAATTGAAAATACGGCATTGGGCGTATTTTCAGAAGGTACCACCCCTTCGGGTGCAGACGAACAGCATGTTAAACAGAATTAACATTTATCAGGGGCAACCTATTACCTGGAGTTGGTCTAATCTACCAAAGCCGGAAAAATGGCAAGGGATAAACGGAACCGGGCCTCATGTCGGTGTACCCCTGACATTAAGTGTGGTTAAACAAAATTCCTGGCCACTTTCCTGCATCTGCCGGAAGGTATTTAAATAGTGCCCTTCCATCCATTCAAGGTTTGGTCGGTTTCTTACCTCAAAAAGGTGTTGTAGTTACAAACCTTGTTTCCCCGAAACCCTGGGTCGGCATAGTTGTCCCAGGGTTTTTTATGCCTGATAATCAGGATAATAAAAAATATTTTAGCGTTTTTTGCACCCATAGGCAACCTATCTTTGCCTGATGCCTGTCATAAGGGCAAAGGGCATTAATTAAAAAATGGGAAAACTGTTACGCCTGCCAACCACTGAACAAAAGCTTGTAAAGCAATGCACAAAGGGAGACGCCAAAGCCCAGCGCGAGCTTTATGAGCGTTTTGCTCCTCAGATGCTGAGCATTTGCAGGCGGTACGTTCGATCCCTTGAAGATGCCGAAGAAGTTCTTTCAAATGCATTTGTGAAAGTGTTTCGCAAAATAGATCAGTACAAGGGTGACGGGCCTTTAGGCGGATGGATACGAAGGATTATGGTAAATGAATCCCTCAACTTTATCCGCTACCAGAAAAATCTTTTTGTGGAAGTTGAGGAGGAAAACCACAGCGGATTCAGCCACCAGGATGTACAGGAAGAAATAAATGCCGAACACCTTATGGCCATGATAAATGAGTTACCACTGGGATACCGTACGGTTTTCAACCTATACGCCATTGAAGGGTATGCCCATAAGGAGATAGGGGAAATGCTGGGGGTTTCGGAAAATACTTCAAAATCGCAGCTGAGTAAGGCACGAAAACATTTACAGGAAAGAATAGGACAAAATGAACTTTTATACCGGGAACAATGAAAGATAAAAAACATCCGATAGACGATTTCTTCAGGAAGGGTCTGGAAGACCATAAAACGGAACCGTCTCCCGCAGTATGGGAAAAAATTGCTGCTGAAACCGGCACCACCAGCGAATCAAAAGGAGGCTGGTATATGATGCGCGCAGCGGTGGTAGTACTACTGGTAGGCCTTAGCACCTGGGTATATTTTGAAAATAATGACCCAGGCTATTTACCCGAACACGGAAAAGAAGTGAAAAATGAGAGTGCTACGGAGCCAAAATCCCCCGCCAATAGCGCAGGTGATGCAAAGGATTCATCACCCGAAGAGAAAAAGAAGCAGCCAGCCGTAAAAAAGGAGATTCCCATAATGCAGAAGAAAAGCAGCCGGCAGTCTATCTATGTGGCCAATGAGCCCTTACCTGAAGTAGTTGAAGATGAATTCCTGGCCACCGATGATGCGATGGAAATGCCTGTGGAACAACTCAACCCTGACCAGGTGGAGGAGATCACCAAACCAGCCGTAAAGGTGAAAATTAAACTCACGAAGCCTATTACCGCCTCTACCTTTTATGCTTCCAATGAAGGGGAGGAGGAAGTCACGGAGCAGTCTGAACTTGGTTTTAGAGAGAGAATATATGCCTACGCCAATGATCAGTTTGGAAACCTGTTGAACGGAAGACCTCTGGAGCTGCCAAAAACGGAAAAGAGGCCTCAACTTGAAATTAATCTCGATAAACTTTTGGATAACTAATAATTCTGAAGAAAATGAAAAAGTCAATTTTTATAGGCTTCCTATGCCTGAGTAGCCTGGCCGTCTTTAGCCAGGAAGATCCCGAAACAAATGATGCCATGGATCAGCTGAAGGATCAGTTGGAACAAATGAAGGAGGCCACTCTTGAATGGTCCGAGGAGGTAAGGCAGGAAATGAGGAAGATGCGGGAAAGTGATGGTGAGGTTACCACAGAGGAGCGCGAAGAGTATGCAGATGAAATGGAGGAGCATAATGCAGAGTTTGAAGCGCGCATGGAGGAGTTTGCCCGTGAAATGTCAAAATGGGCTGAGGAGAATGGCCCCCAAATGGAAGAATGGAGTGAGCAAATGGCCCGCGACATGGAAGTCTGGGCCGAAAGTTTTGCCGAGGATATGGAAGAGTGGGCCCGCGATTTTTCTAAGGAAATGGAAGAAATGGAATTCCCGGCACCTCCAGCCCC
>CAZNMG010000329.1:0-3419 GCA_964574075.1 uncultured Owenweeksia sp. | reverse complement strand
TTAAAGCAGAATTACCGGCAAATGGGATTTCATCTTTATAAACTTCTGCGGGGAAATCTGGAGCTTCTCTTTTGGTTGGCGGGATTGACAGTCCTGTTTTTTATGCCTGTTTCCGACACTCACTTTTCGCTTTGTTTACCTGCAGCACTCGGATTCAGCTGGTGCCCCGGTTGCGGACTTGGCCACTCCATCCACTATTACCTTCACCTCAACTTTAGCCGTGGGTGGGAGGAGCATATCCTGGGAGCTTTTGCTTTGCCAATGATTCTTTATCGTATTTTTCAGCTTCTTAAAATTCACTTCAACAACAAAACGCCCATTCCATGAGTAGTCGTATTTTTAAAATCCTACCCAGCCTCGACCATGAGGAACTGGTATTTCTCGAAAACATCACCCAGGAACTTCCCGATGCTAAATTGCAGACCTTCATCTCCATTTACAATGGGAAGAGGAAGGGCTCTGACACTATTCTTATTGGTGCCGTAATAGGCTTGTTGGGAATAGGCGGCATTCAACGGTTTATGGTCAACCAGATCGGCATGGGCATTCTTTTCCTCCTCACCCTTGGGTTGTGCTACATCGGCACCATTGTAGATCTTGTCAATTATAAAAAGATCGCTTTTGAGCACAATCAAAAAATGGCTTTCGAAGCCCTTCAGATCACGAAGTCATTGAGCTGATGCAGCTTTCCGCATTAAGCGAAGTTCTTTTGATTGTAGGGATACTACTCTTTTTGGCGGCTATAATATTCAAGCGATATCCTCCTCCTACAATTAATGGTTTGTACGGCTACCGCACCCGAAGATCAATGAGCAGCCCGGAAGCCTGGGTTTTTGCCCAGAAAAAAGCTGCAGGGCTGATGCTCAGGTTAGCAACGTTCATGCTCATTTCGGGGGTGATAAGCTTGTTTGTCAACAGCCGTGAATGGTCTAAATGGTGGATCCCCGTGATCTTATTGGCAATAGTTTTTGTTGGGTTTGCCGTACTTTTTTACAAGGTTGAAAAGGCACTTCGAAAACAGTTTGATAAACCCATCTAATTTTTGAATTTTCAATGCAGAATTTTGGTTTACTAGAGATAATTATCATTGTCATTAACCTTATTGTCAGTTGGCGGGGCTTTCAGGATCCGCGGGCTTTTCAGACGGGTGTATTTGAGGTAGGGCGGGTGCTCCGCGATAAAGAGTATCACCGCCTTCTCACCAGTGGTTTTCTTCATGTGAGTTGGTCGCATCTTCTTTTTAATATGCTCAGCCTCTATTTCTTTGCGGGAAATGTTGAAGGCTATCTGGGGTCATTAAACTTCCTGCTTATTTATATGGGGAGTTTGATTGGTGGCAATCTGTTTTCCCTGTTCATTCACAGGCATAACCCGGTTTACCGCGCGGTTGGGGCATCGGGAGCCGTAAGCGGGGTCATATTTGCCGCGATCGCGCTGTTTCCGGGTATGGAGCTTGCCTTTATTTTTATACCCATACCCTTTCCCGCCTGGCTTTTCGGGCTGGGCTTTGTGTTGTACTCCATTTACGGCATTCGCTCCCAGCGCGACAATATTGGCCACGAAGCCCATTTGGGAGGTGCCATTATAGGTTTGCTCATTGCCCTGGCTCTGCGGCCGGAAATGTTTTTCACAAACATGCTTCCTGTCTTGCTGGTGCTTATACCCACACTTATCTTCATCGTTATAATCATATTTAAGCCTTCTCTTCTCAGTGTAAAGCAGCAATACTTTCAGTACCATGACTTTAGCAAGGACAAAAAAACTCCTGATGAGGAGTACAAGGTAAAAGAACAAAAGAAGGTGTACGAACTCGACCGGATTCTGGAAAAGATCAGCAAACATGGTGAGGAGAGCCTTACGGAGGATGAACGTCACATCCTGGAGAATCACGGGAAGTGATAAGCACTTAACTTATTCATTGAAAGGCGGTTTTGCACTTTCGCAGGAAAAGTTTTGAGGTCAAAATTTCCTCCCTCAACCCCCTATTAAATTAATGTATTAAAAATCAATCACTTAAAGTTATCAACAACAACTGCCGGAGATATGTGTTGTATTGCACAAAACTATATTTTCGATTGAAAATCCATTAATAAAAATATGATACATCCGGATACTGAAGTGCGCTTTATTTCTGAAGAAGTGGGCTATGGTGTTGTTGCTAAAAAACTGATTCCCAAAGGGACCATCACCTGGGTGCTCGATGAACTCGACCGGGAATTCACACCTGACGAAGTAGAACGTTTTTCACACCCTGTACAGGCAGTGCTCGATGTTTATGCCTATCGCAATAGCTCGGGAAACTACATTCTTTGCTGGGATAATGGACGCTTCGTAAATCACAGCTTTAACTCCACCTGCCTCTCCACCGCGTATGATTTTGAAATTGCCGTACGCGATATTCAGCCGGGAGAGCAGCTTACAGACGATTACGGTTATCTTAATGTGTCAGAACCTTTCAAGGCTTACTCCGAAGGTACTAAACGGAAAACCGTATATCCTGATGACCTGTTGCGCTACCACAAAACCTGGGACAAAAAACTCATAGCTGCCTTTAAAGACATTCCGGCCCTGGAGCAGCCACTGGGCAAAATGCTGAGTGAGGCACAGTGGCGTAAGGTCCATGCCGTGGCAAAAGGAGAGGAAAAGATGGACTCTATCCTCAATATTTACTATGATGGCAAGAAGGATAAAAGTGGATATAGCCAGCTTAAAAAGGCTGATTAATCCTTTGAGAAGCGCCTGAAAATATTGCCTGGGTGATACTGGTCAGGCGCTTTTATTTTTTCTAACTCCGTCCAACTGATTGGCGTAGCGACCCCCGCTGAGGGAATGGGCCGGAGGGAGTAAGGGCAGACGGCCGTTTGAGCATAGGCATTGCGGAGATAGTCCAGAAAAATTTTGCCCTCCCGGTTTTTCTTCAGGGTTTCAATGGTGAAGAGTTCCGGATATTTATTCACCAGCTTCTCAGCATTGTTCCGTGCCTCCTGGCGAACTGCATCAAAATCGCTGCTACGTCTTTTAGTATAGTAAATATGAAATCCGGACTTCCCTGTTGTCATCAATTGTGGGTCGAGGCCTTCTTCCCGTAAAAAATCACCCACCTTACGGGCAGCATCCTTAGCCTTCGCAAATGAATTTGCCGGAGGGTCAATGTCATAGATCACCTTATCGGGCTTGTCGAGCTTATCCTTGCGGCTTAGCCAGATGTGAAAGGTGAGCACCCCTTGGTTTACAAGGTACAGCAGCGTTTTTCGGTTATTACAAACCACTTGCTCATTTTCACCGTCCTTAGTTGGAATGGTTACACGTTCGATAAAATCGGGAAAGTAGTCACCGGCACTTTTTTGGTAAAAACCATCAGTATCAATGCCATCCGGAAAACGCTGGAGTGTAAGGGGCCTATTTTTAAGATAGGGAAG
>CAZNMG010000328.1:0-2871 GCA_964574075.1 uncultured Owenweeksia sp. | reverse complement strand
TTCATTCTTCTCAAACTTCCTACGCAGCTGCTCCAGTTGGGTGGCAATGCTACCGTTGTACTGGCGGTCGCCCACCCGCACCTTCATTCCTCCGATGAGGGAAGAATCCACCTTTTCGGTGATCTCTATTTTATTGCTGGTGATGTGGGCCAGCTTCTGGCGAATTTCCTCCCGCTGGCTTTCAGTCAGGGGATGAGCGGTGGTGATGATTGCCTTCTCAATGCCTTTTGCCGTGCGGTAGAGATTCTGGAAAGAACGGAAGGTTTCCTCCAACTGGTCTTCCCGGCCTTTGCGCACCAGTATCTTCATGAAGTTGGACGTGATCTCGGAGATGGCATTGCTGAAAATGGAATCCAAAACCTTTTCCTTTCTATCGGGGCTTATCACCGGACTTTTCAGCATGATGCGAAAGTCGCGGGATTCATCCACCACAGCAAGAACCTGATCCACGTCCTTCTTCACTTCCTCGATCTTGTCCACTTCTCGGGCAAAATCAAGCAGTGACTTAGCGTAGCGCCTGTTGAGTTTGGTAATCAGCATTGGCCTGCTCTTAGTTTAGTTTAAGATCATGGAGCTGGCTTTCCACCAATTCCTTTTGTTTGTCTTCATCACTCAACTCCTGGCGCAAAATTTTCTCAGCTATATCAATGGATAAGGTCCCCACCAGGTTTTTGAGTTCGGTGATGGCCCGCATTTTTTCATTCTGGATCTGCTCACGTGCCTGGGCAATGATCTTATCCGCTTCGCCACTGGCTTTACCTTTGGCTTCGGTAATCATGCTCTCGCGGATCTCGCGGGCTTCCTTCAGGATCGTTTCGCGCTCGGCACGGGCCTCCTTCAATATCTTTTCATTGTCAGACTTGAGCCGGGCCATTTCCTCACGGGCGTTTTCAGCAGAAAGCAATGCCTTTTCAATAGACTCCTCACGGCTACGCACCGCATTGAGAATGGGCTTCCATGCAAATTTTCCCAGAAGAAAAAGCAGAATGAGAAAAGTAACGGTGGTCCAGAAAATGAGGCCTATACTCGGTGTAACTAATTCCATTTGTTAAAATCCTTTAATGTCTGTTTAAAAAAACCGGGGCCGGCAACCAACCGTTACGGGCCCCGAATTTAATGGTTTCGATCAGATCAGAGCCACTACCACACCGAAGAGGGCAACACCCTCAACAAGAGCCGCAGCAATAATCATGTTCGTTTGAATTTTACCGGTAGCCTCGGGCTGACGGGCAATAGCCTCCATCGCACGACCTCCGATCATACCTATACCGATGCCAGCACCGATAACAGATAAACCCGCTCCTATTGCAGCGATTTTTTCCATGATAATTCAGGATTTAGATTAAACAATAATTTTCTTTTATGCATGATGGTCACCTTCAGCCACAGCCTGACCAATAAACAATGCTGTGAGCATAGTGAAAATGTAGGCCTGAAGGGCGGCAACCAAAAGCTCCAGTACGGAAATGAACAGCGCAAAAGGAACCGCTACCCCCGCCATGGCTACATTTTTAAAAATGAAGATGAGCGACACAAGACTTAGTATAATGATATGGCCTGCTGTAATGTTGGCAAACAGACGGATCATCAGTGCAAAATATTTGGTGATCACATTTGAAAGCAACTCAATGGGCATAAGGATAGGCCACAACCACCAGGGCTTGGGTGCCAGCACGTGTTTCCAGTAATTTTTCTTTCCGCTGAGGTTTACCACCAAAAGCGAGAAAACGGCAAGGGTAAAGGTAAAGGCAATGTTTCCGGAGAGGTTGGCGCTAAAGGGGAAGAAAGGGATCAGCCCCATAAGGTTGATAAGCCAGATAAGGAAAAAGAGGGTCAGTAAAAATGGCATATACCGTGAATATTTAGAGCCTATCTGTGGGCGGGCAATATCATCGCGTACAAAAAGTACCAGGGGTTCCATAAAGGATGTAAGGCCTTTGGGTGTGCCCTTGTTCTTTTTATAGGAAGCCGCTACACTCATAAATATGGAGCAAAGTATAAGGGCGGCAAAAAGCAGCGTGAACACATTTTTAGTAATTGAAAAGTCGAGAGGCTTTTCATTAAGGGCGTGGCCTTCTTCATCCAGTTCAAGCCCACCGCCTGCACTGGCGTAATAAATCTTTTCGTGGTAATTGAGAAAGGTCATTCCGTTGCGCTCTACTGGAGTTTGGCCTTCGGTGTCGTGGTGGAAAGCACTTGACATAAAGGTGACCAGCCCCTCACGGGTCCAAAGGATAACCGGCAAGGGAACGGAGACGGCATCGTGGCCTTCACCATAAATATGAAACCCGTGGGAATCCTGAATGTGGTGCATCACCACCTCGGTGGTATTAAATTCCTCTTCATTGTTGCCTTCAACTTCCTCAGTATGGGTATTCTGAGGTTCTTCATCATGAGAATGATCATGATCAGTCTGGGCACTTAAACAATTTGCGCTGAAAAGAAGGAAGGTCAGGATGCTTAACGCGCTGAAATAAAATGGATTACGCATGGATTTTTGATGTCGGTTTACCCTTTGTAAAAATCGGGGCAAAGGTAAACATAAATCTTATTAAAGCATCGGTTGAATTGTAAATAATTCGGGAAGGGGAATTTTCGAAAGGTCCTTCCTATTCGGGAGGAAGCGGGGTGGGTTGAAACGCTTCAAATGGCAGTGCCTGCCGCCCACTTCCGCATTATGGGTTTGGGTCGTATTGCCGTAATAGCTTGAAAAGGGTCACCGCTTCAAACGCCAGAAAAATCAAAAACACAGCAAGGAACTGCACTATATATGATTTTGGAGACACTTCCATTCTTATTTCGGGGAGCAGAAAAGCTACCGAGGCCATCATCTTTAAAAATCCGGTGGCAAGGTAGGCCATGCCCGCCCGC
>CAZNMG010000327.1:0-2771 GCA_964574075.1 uncultured Owenweeksia sp. | reverse complement strand
CCGGTTCACCGCTGGTGGTAAATTTATTGATCACCTTTCCACCCAATTCAAAAACCGTGAGTTGCAGGCTTTGTGCATGCGGATTTCTGACACGCGTCTGACCATTACCATTGATCAATCCCACATTATCTGGCGTGTGATTTTCTTCCAAACCAACTCCTGAAACCTGATACTGAAATGTGGCCATGACCGGCAGGTGGTCTGATGCCTGGTGCAGAGCATTAATTACATTAGCGGGATAGCCTGAAATGACAGGATTATCAGTAATAGCTTTGTTATAGTGCTGCCCATCATTTCCAAACACCAGCATGCTTCCATCCTTGTAGTCGAGTCCACCGGTAGTATTTAGGGCTTCGGAAATCAATATCATATCAAAACGGTCGTCCATACCGCCATGAGCGCCCCCATTAAACTGAGTGGTACGTGGTGATTGAGTGTGGTACTGCGCATAGGATGACTGGTTCCAGTTGCCGCTCATGCTTATCATATCCAAAAAATGCCCTTCATCACCGGGAGTGTTATTCAGCAGATCCTGGTAGGCTGGTTCTCCGGCCCCATAAATATTGAAATCACCACACACCAAAAAATCCGTCTCATCTGGAAGTTGATTAGTGACGCTGCGCAACACTGCCACCTCTGAAGCCCTTCTGTTTTCATTGGCGCTGCCACTGCTTGCCTTGAGATGTACTCCAAAAAGGTGAAGCGTATCCGTCAATCCTGTGGGGATCAAACGGAAGTGGAAAATATCCCGCAGGGTAGTCGGGTAGCTAAGGGTATTAAGTGAGGTAAAGCTTGCAGTTTTATAAAAAAGTGCCACATCAAGATCAGGCCCGTCAATAAAGCTGGCCTGGGAATAGGTTGTGCTGTCAATATTTAGCACACTGTCAAGAAACATAGCTGCAGCATCTGCACCTGACAGCTCTTCCAGCACCAGCACATCAGGCTTCATGATTTGTAAAATAGTCCGGAAATACGGATGCCGGTCATCAATGTTGGTAGGGCTGTAGCGCAGGCTGTTGTAGGTGGCTACTTTGAATTCGTGTGTTTGCGCCAGCACAAGCATAGCCGGCAGCATACACAGCACTAGTAGAGTTCGTTTCATGATGCTGATTTGCAGCACAAAGATAATCTTTCACAATTCCTGTGAAAGACCCCGGATCCGGGTCAGTTTACGATCACCTTTACCACGTTCTCTGAGTTCTCTGACCGTACCTTCAGGAGGTAAATACCCTTTGGTACGGAAAGATCAAGTTCCACACGACCGGCCTGGCTTTCCCTTCTTTCGAGGATCCTTTTGCCGGACAATTCCAGCACTTCAATATTTACATTGGGATATACCTGGCCCAGATCTATGGTGAACTTGCCGCTACCGGGGTTGGGGAATACCTTAAATGAGGCAAAATCGGTATGTGGAATACTTAAAGGATCAATGAAGTAACAGGTGGAGGTGTCGGTACAATTGTTATCGGTAATCTCCAGCGCGTAATGCCCCATGGTTTTCGGGGTAAAACTACGGGAGGTGGCTCCCGGAACAGGTGTCATTGGGCTGCAGTTCAGCCACTGATATTTTTCCGCACTCAAAGAAGTGGCCGTGAGCGTGCCGTTATGTTGAGTCACAGCCGTGTCTGCTGAATTGACCGTAAGGTAGAGCGTGCCGGTACTGTCGCAGCCATGTTGAGTGGTATAACTTGCTGTATAAACTCCGGTAGTTGTAAGGCCATAAAAATCCTCACCACGGCAAATTGTGGCGGAATAGGTAGTATCATAGGAGGGGTGGACCAGCAGATCGAGGTAGCGGATGCTGTCACAGCCATTTTCCGAAGTCAGCGTGTCAATATAATAACCGGTACTGGTGTACCCGAAGAAGCTGCTTCCAGCGCAGATAGTGGAAGTTATTGTGGTATCATAAGTGGGATAAACTGTGAGATTTACAGTGTGTGTACTGTCGCACCCTGTAACAGATTGAAAGAAATCAGTGTAACTGCCCGCAACACCATAGCCATTGTAGTTTTCTCCCTGACATAAGATCACTGAAAATGATGTATTCTGAGCTGGGACTACCACAAGGTCGAGGTGGCGGAGGCTATCGCAACCATTTGCTGCAGTAAGGGTGTCGGTATAAGATCCGCTGGTGGTATAGCCAAAAAGTTGATCTCCATGGCATAGGGTAGCTTCTATGAGCGTGTCCTTCAAAGGTTTCACGTTGAGCTGTAGGGTATGGATGCTGTCACAACCATCTACATTGCTGAGCACCTCCACATAGCTTCCTGTGGTGGAATGGCCGTGAAAGGTCTCCCCCTGGCAGATGCTCACTGAAGATGTGGTGGAATTTACTGAATGAACAGTCAGGTTTAAAGTGCGAATGATGTCGCAACCAGTTGTGCTCTGAAGTGTGTCGACATACACCCCGCTGCTGCTGTAGCCGTAGAGGTTTTGTCCCTGGCAAATGGTGCCGGTGATTGTGGTGTCCTGAAGGGGTAAAACGGTCAGGTTCAGCGTGTGAATACTGTCACAACCATTGGAAGCCGTGAAAGTGTGGGTGTAGATCCCTGAAGTTCCATGACCTTCAAAGTTGCCACCAGCACAGATACTCACAGCGGCAGAGGTAGCCATATTTGGAAGAACAGTCAGGTTAATAGTCCGAACGCTGTCGCAACCAGTTCCGCTCTGGAGAGTGTCGATATAAACCCCGCTGCTGCTGTATCCGAAGAGACTTTGTCCCTGGCAGATGGTGGCGGTGATAGTGGTATCGTGCACAGGCAATACTGTGA
>CAZNMG010000326.1:0-6747 GCA_964574075.1 uncultured Owenweeksia sp. | reverse complement strand
GGAATGGTGAGCAAAATTAAAAAGCATATTCCCGCTGAAGTGCTCACAATTGAGCACCTGGGGGTAGTGAAGGATAACCAGGAAGATTACGACAGCGATGAAGCCAAAGCCTGGAATGGCACCGAAGAAACTTATCGTGTAAAGGAAGAAAATGGTAAAACACTGCTTGAAATAGACTAGGACGTAACGGATGAGTACAAGGATTACTTCGAGAAAGCCTGGAAGCAAGCATTGGAAAAGGTGAAAGGGTTGGCCGAGAAAACTTAAATACCTCAGCACAATTACGGCTTCCGGTTGTGTATGTGAGGGCCAGAAAGTAACCTAAATAGAAATCAAAGCCGTCTGTGGCAACTAACTTTTAAATTAATTCCAATGACCAAACAATTGTGGTTAAACCTTCCGGTGAAAGATCCCAAAAAATCAAAGGAATTTTTCCAAAAAATAGGCTTTTCATTTCCTGAGGACCGTGACAACCCCACAATGGTGGCCATGATGGTAGGTGAAAAGCCTGTACCCGTAATGCTTTTTGAAGAAAATCATCTTAGTAAAGTTATGCAGTCGGCACTGGCCGATACGTCTAAAACTTCTCAAATGATCATCTCATTTGATGCTGAAAGCCGCGAAGAAGTGGAGGAGATTGCAGAAAAAGTGAAAGCTGCCGGAGGAAACCTTTTTGCCCCACCCGCTGAAATCCAGGGATGGATGTACGGTTGTGCCTTTGCCGACCTCGATGGCCACAGGTGGAATGCCCTTTATATGGATATGAGGAAATTGGAAAAATAAGCAACTTTAAGATGTCCTCATCTGGTCGCCAGGAAATACTAATCCAGGCTTGTAACCTCTGCCCCTCTGCGTTAATGTAATTCAGTTTCCACCATAGCTGCTGTCACCCTGAGTGATTCTGACGAAGAAAAAGTCGCACCGAAGGGTGCCTGGGAAAAATTTCTTCTCCCATCCTTCGATACACCACGCCTGCTGCGTGGCACTCAGGAGGACAGATGCTCTGCAGTGTTGCCAAGAAGAATATAATCCATAATTAAAAACCTCTGCGAAACTCCGCGCGCTCTGCCCCTCTGTGTTGATGTAACTCCGTCTCCACCACAGTTTCCGTGTCACCCTGAGTGATTCTGACGGAGGAGGAATCGTATCGAAGGGTGCGAGGGAAAAATGCCTATCTATCAGTTGTTTTTACACTTTGTAAAGTACTGATTAACAGAACTCTATACCTGTTTCGTGAACCATAGGAGATTAAGGCCCGTTAAGACGTGCACTGGTTTGTGATCATTGAGAATTTACTTTATCCATATAATTGCATTTATCCTTCTTACGGCTATAACCCAAATTGGGGGCCTGGTCTATTTAATAGCCGTTATTTCAATATCCGAAAAGAGGCAATACTACCGGTGGTACCGGAGTATGGTATTTATAGGGACATACCTGCTGTGTACTTTTTTATTGATTCCGACCATTGCCCCGGCTTTTGGCCGTATGAAGATTCATAACAGCGAACTCGTACAGGCTAAACATCCCTTCTATATATGGGCTAACCGCAATTATGTAAGCCTCAAACTTCATGAAACCCTGCAAAAAATCGCAGTGCAACTTGAAGAGGAGAACCCGGAAATCCAATTGATTTATATGGATGCTAATTTTCCCTTTATTGATAATTTTCCACTTCTTCCTCACCTCTATCACAGCGATGGAAAGAAAATAGACATTGCCCTCATCTATGAAGAACTCGATGGTAAAATTACTAACGATAAACCTACTCTAAGCGGCTATGGCTATTTTGAAAATCCTGAGGAGGATGAATGGAACCAGATAATGTTGTGCAAGGCGCAGGGAGAGTGGCATTATGATTTTACAAAATACTTTACTTTCGGACGGGTCAATAAGGAAATAAGATTTTCTGAAGCAGGCAGCGCCAACCTTGCCCGTACCATACTCGACCGAAGGTCTGTTGATCGTATTTTTATAGAACCTCACTTACAGGAAAGATTGCAGCTCAACAGTAACAAAATATGGTATCACGGATGCCAGACGGTACGTCATGATGACCATATACATCTTGAACTGGCCGATTAATAATTCGGCCAACCCGGTCTTTCATTTAATCTGGCCAGGGCCGAAAATTATGTATCCGGGTACTAATTGATCCATGCGAATCTTTAAAGCCTGAACGTAAGACCTCATCCTTTTGGGAATACCGGTAAGCAGCCTGCACCGTAGACTCAAGCACTACTTCTTTTTTATTTATTTTCCCTACCTTGAAGCCAAAATCAACCCTTATGAAGCGCTATTTTTTACTTCCATTTCTTTTTGTAATCTCAATGGGACTGAACGCCCAAATCACCCTTGAGAAAATTAATCCGGGCTTAATATATGAAGTGGCGAAAAACGATTTCATGTACACCTACTGGGATCAGGCTAATAACACCCTGGATTTGCATCACTTCGATCACAGTCATTATAAGACGGTTACTCTACCTTCAGGATCTAACGAAATAATATACAATATTGGATATATCACAAGAGGGCTTTTTGATTGCGACTCGTCAAATATTGAAATGATGCTACTGGTACAGGATACTTCCACCACTTCTGTTTTGAAACAGTCAATAGTTATATTGAGGGAAGACGGCACGGTGGTGTGGCAAAAAGATTCGGCTACCATAGGTACGACACTTTCCGCTACAGGTTTACGGACCAGCATTTTCAATACTCCACAGGGTGCTAAAATGTATTTATACAACGCTGGAAAAGCCAGGGGAGAACTTTATTCTTTATGTGGCACAAATCCAATGTCAGACCAGTTCGTCTCCAACACTTCTTCTGATGTCAACGCCTTTCCCAATCCTGCCCGCCAATTTGTAACTCTCAGGTATCAGTTTCCAGATGGAATTAGCAAAGGAAGTTTAATTGTTACAGATGCAACCGGTATGACAGTTCGTGAGTTTAATATCAATCAGAACTTTGATTCCATACTTATGGATACGAGTGATTTACCTACTGGCACTTATTTTTATACGGTCCACACCTATGCCGGTTCAACCACCAAAAAACTAATCAAGATTAATTGAGACTTCTTCCTGAATCGGCTTCGCGGTAATACTTTACTACATTTTCCGCAGCACGGTTTCGTGGATGGATTCCATCTTGCATCCTTCGATACACCACGCCTGCTACGTGGCGCTCAGGATGACTGATGCTCTGCCTTGTTATCAAAAGAGCTATTAATCCATAACTATAAACCTCAGCGAAACTCCGTGCGCTCTGCCCCTCTGCGTTGATGTAACTTATTCTCCCCCCATAGTTTCTGTGTCACCCTCAGTGATTCTAACGAAGGAAGAATCATATCGAAGGGTGCCGAAGGAAAAATTCTTCTCCCATCCTTCGATAGAAATTTGCTCCGCTCGGCTACGCAAATTCACTCAGGATAACCGATATATTACCAGGTTTGTAAGAGACACCAATTTAGAATAAAAACCTCAGCGAAACTCCGTGCGCTCTGCCCCCCTGCGGTGATGTAACTCCGTCTCCACCTTCTTTTCTGTGTCACCCTGAGTGATTCTGACGGAGGAGGAATCGTATCGAAGGCTGGTTTGATTGAATTCCGTCTCCCATCCTTCGATACACCACGCCTGCTGCGTGGCACTCAGGATGACAGAGAGGCAAAAAAACAGAGGCCTCCGGAAGCCATAGGCCCTACCCGGAGCAAAAATATGGTCACCAAAACCTTTAAGTCACAGCAGCTGTTTACTACTACCAAATCCTGAAAAATGGCAGAAATAAAAATTCAGAAAAAAAAGCGCAGCAACATAGGCCTCGTGATTTTTATTGTGCTCCTGATGATCCTGGCGGCCATACTGCTTCTGGATGCTACCGAAGTAATATCCAATCCTGACTGGATCTCCGAAACAGAAGAGGTGATCGAGAAAAACGAACCAGATACTAACTTTTAATTTGTCGTTATGCCAGTACTAGATAAAGACACTTACGTTTACCGCAGCTATCTCTTCCCGCTCAGCCAGGTAAAGGATTTTGAAATTGCGGATAAGAATCCCGATGTCCGTGGCTGGGATATTTTAGGAAATGATGGGGAAAAATTTGGTACAGTCCACGAACTGATCATTGATACCCACGCCATGAAAGTCCGCTACCTCGATGTGGACATTAATAAAAAGCTCCTCAATGATAATTCAGAAGCCTTTCACATTCTTGTTCCTATTGGAGTGGCCATTCTTAACAGGGACGATAAAAATGTGATCGCACCCCAGCTCAACCTTGACAGTCTTAAGGATTATCCGGTGTACCGAAGAGAGCCGGTGTACGTACTGCGCGATTACGAACGCTCTGTCAGGGATTTTTATGCGGGCGAGGAACACGGTTCGCATCGCTACAATCCTGATTTTTATGAGGATCAGTATTATAACGAGAGCAACGTTTTTTAATGACGCTTCTCTTCTCCATTGAGCCTCTTACAGGAGTCGAACCTGCGACCTACGCTTTACGAAAGCGGTGCTCTACCAACTGAGCTAAAGAGGCGGGGAAAGAGCTAATGTACAACGAACCATCCGGCAAAAATATCCCTGTATATTTTTCATTTGGGAATTTCTGAGTCGGGCATGCCCGCTGTGAACTGAGTTACCTTAACTAATCTTTCGAGCACTGAATGACTGCACCTTGAGTCTGCTAAACTTTTACCGTTTACGTGGCCTTATTTCTTTATCATTAAAAATTATGGATTATGGATAAATTGAAAGTGGCAGTAATGTATTACAGCTCCACAGGAGGAAATCATAAAATGGCGAAATGGGCTGAACAGGAAGCATCAAAGACCGGAGCTGAAGTAAAGCGTCTAATATTCAGCGAAACTGCACCCAGCGAAGCGATAGATCAAAATGAGGCCTGGAAAAGATTCAGGGAAAATGAAGCGGAGAATGAGACGGAAGCCACCCTTGACCACCTGCAATGGGCCGATGTGGTGATCTTCAGCATTCCTACAAGGTATGGCGGTGTTCCCTCACAGGTGCAGGCATTTTTTGATACTACCGGAGGATTATGGTCGGGCGGTAAACTCACCGATAAGGTCGTAACCGGTATTACCAGCGCCATGAATCCGCATGGTGGTCAGGAGGGTACGCTGCAATCCCTATACAAAACTATGATGCATTGGGCGTGTATCATTGTACCTCCCGGTTATACTGATAATGCCGTTTTTGCAGCCGGTGGCAACCCCTATGGCACCAGTGCTTCTATTGATAAGAATGGTAAGATTACAGATGATCAAAAAATAAAGGGTGCCATAGAACACCAGGTAAGACGAACGCTTAAAATTGCAACGCGGCTCAAAGGCTCTGCATAGCAGCGTAAAAGTCCACCCGTTCTGAAATCTAAAAAACTACTCCTGCTTATCTTCGCAGCATGTTGCCAACAGATGTAGACACAGCCGTGGTGGGTGGTGGCGCGGCCGGTTTTTTTGCTGCCATTCATGCCGCTTCCGCGGAAAAACGACTCGTAGTTATCCTTGAAAAATCCTCCAAACTCCTTACCAAGGTTAAAGTGAGCGGAGGCGGGCGATGCAATGTCACCCATGATTGTGACAATGCCTCGGCCCTGGTATCTCACTACCCGCGAGGTGGCAAAAGTCTCCGCAAAGGGTTTGAGCAATTCGGTACCCGCGAGACCTTCGCCTGGTTTGAAAGCCGGGGGATAAAGCTCAAAACCGAGGAAGACGGCCGTATTTTCCCCTTGAGCGATAACTCCCAAACCATCATAGATTGCCTGCTTACGGAGGTGGAAAAAAAGAAGGTGGATATCAGGATACGCACCGAAGTCGTGAAGCTTCTTCCACAGGAAAATCACTTTGAGCTAAAGCTTAAAAACGGGGATTCACTAACCGCCAGAAAGGTGATCGTAACCACAGGAGGACATCATAAAGCGGAGGCATACCAATGGTTGGCTGAACTGGGTCTTACGATCGCCAAACCCATTCCCTCCCTTTTCACCTTCAACGTTCCCGATTGTGATGTTAAGGACCTGCAGGGACTTTCGGTAAAGGAAGGCAGCGTTCAAATACCCGGAAGCAAATGGAAGCAGCACGGCCCCATTCTCATAACCCATTGGGGTTTCAGCGCGCCAGCTGTCATTAAACTTTCGGCCTGGGCGGCCATTGATTTTTATGACAAAAACTACCGGTTTCCGCTCCTTATAAACTGGACCAGTTTGGAGGAAAACCAGCTTCGGGAGGAATTATCCGCTTTTCAAAAAGCTCATCCGCGGAAAAAGGTGAGCAGCAATCAAATGTTTGATATCCCTCTTAGGCTATGGCAAAGGCTTTGCGAAATGGCCGGCATAAATACCGAACAGCGCTATCTCGATTTACCGCGAAAACAGCTAAACCGCCTCAGCGAACTGTTGGTACGCAGCCCATACCAGGTCAATGGCAAAACCACTTTTAAGGAGGAATTTGTAACCTGTGGAGGAGTGGAATTGAGTGAGGTAAATCTTAAAACCTTTGAGTGCAGGAGGATTTCGGGTCTTTACCTGGCGGGTGAAGTGCTGAATGTGGATGGGCTTACAGGCGGCTTCAATTTTCAACACGCCTGGACCAGCGGATATCTTGCGGGGAACAGTGCTGCGGAGACTAAAGCTTCTGAGATTTAAAACTTGTATTATCTGGCTTTTCTCAAAGCATCCGCATAGGCATTTGGCAATTCACTCTGTTCTAATGCCCGGGCTGCCTTT
>CAZNMG010000325.1:0-2570 GCA_964574075.1 uncultured Owenweeksia sp. | reverse complement strand
CCTTTTGCATGGTGGATGCTGTGGCTTTCCGGCCTTTGTACAATGTAGCCCAGCCACCTTGGGGTTTTGATATTGGCATGCTGAAACATAGCCAGAAAGCTGGTGATCAGCAGGGTGGCCGTAATGGCACCCGGTGTAAGGCCGACTAATAATGCAAAACAAAGGCTGCCAAGTACCGTCCAGCCAACCATATCCAGCGGACTGAAGTAATAGGCGCTGGGAATATCCAGCCTTTCGCTGCTGTGGTGCATCTGGTGAACCACCCTCCAGAGAAAATCGGAGTGGTGCATACTGCGGTGCCAGATGTAGGTTCCCAGTTCATAAAGCAAAACCCCGATCAAAGCACCGCCCCAGGTTCCTGTAAAGGAAAGGTCCAGCAGTTGAAAACGGGCCAGGTGGGCATCCCACAACAGTGGCAGGTAGCTGGAAAGGTAGAAGTAAAGCAGGAATGCGAGTATGCCCTTTACTGTCCAAAAGGGAATTTCGGGCAGTTTCCTTCCCGGGAAAATGGCCTCCCATAAAAACAGGAAGGCGTATATCGACAAAAGAATCAGGGAAACAGGATTCAATAAAATTTCAATAGGTGTGGGCATTTCAATTTGTTTTAAATGAATTATACCGCAAACCTATTGCGCCCTTTGTCGGTCCTAAACTTTTAGCGGTAAGCAATAAGGTGACTAACTCTCTTTAGAGGGTGGAAAAGAGGTGAACAATTAATATCTAACATCCTGACACATAACATATTTGATCAGGACCAATACGCTAATTCCCGAACCGGCAGAGGTAGTCGAAAAGATTCTCCTCGGTTTCGATATTCATTTTTTTCCGTAGCCTGTACCTGCCGGTTTTGGCACTTTCGGGCGAGACACCCAAAATAGCGGCACATTCCTTTGTATTGAGATTGATACGAAGAAGGGTGGCGAGCTTGAGCTCTGCCTGCGTAAGATCAGGATGAGCGGCTTTTAGTTCATTGGCAAAATTGCCATGTACCTTATCAAACTGCATCCTGAAATTTTCCCAATCCTTGTCAAGGCTGCTGGCACGCTGTAGCTTTTTCTTTACCCGCTGGAGTTCCGGCAGGCTTTTTACCTTTTGCAGGTCATGCTTAAGGTCGGAGAGGAATTCATTCTTTTTTAAAAAATTAAGGGCATAGGAAGCCAATTCCCGTTGGCGAAGCTCCAGCTCCCTTTCCAGCTCCTTATGAGTGAGCCGGACATTTTCCATTTCGGCCTTGTGCTTTTCCTTTTCAATTTCCCGCAGCCGGAGATCCTGCTCCTTCTGATCAGCAAGCCTGCGCGCCCGCAACGACTGATTGCGGTAAGCAAGTGCGATAACGGCCACCAGCAATAAAAACAGGATGATAAGCACTGCCACCAGCGTGGTGCGGCTCCGGGCCTGCTCTTCCAGGTCACGAATCTGCTTCTTACTGTTTTCCAGGTCGCGCAACTGCTCCCGGTTTTCATACTCGTCCTGCAGGTTGGCAATGGCCATTATTTTCTGCTGATCAAGAATGGAGTCTTTGAGGCTGTGATATCTCTTATATAATGAGAGGGCTGCAGCGGTTTTATGCTGCACTTCATACAAGCGGCTCAGGCCGGCATAAGCTTCGGCACGCCACTTTTTGGAACCAATGGATTGCGCCTTATGTATGCTCTGCCGGAAATATTCTTCCGCTTCGGAATACCGCTTCAGATCAAGAAGGGTAAGCGCGATATCGGCATAGCACTTTGCGAGCCCCTCATTATCATCAATGGTACCGCTGATGTCCCGCGAACGGTATAAATAATCAAGTGAAGCATTGTAATCCCCTTCCATGTGGTAAAGGATGCCCAGCCGGTTATAGGCTTCCGCCAAACCATAGCGGTAGCCATTTTCGCGGTGCAGCTCAATGGCACGGTTGAGGTAATCCTTTGCCATTGCCAGTGAATCCTCGGCCATAAGCACAGTTGCCAGTTTGGTAAGCGCAGTGGCCTGGCTGCGGCCCCTGTCATTTTCTTCAAATACCGAAAAGGCTTTGCGGAAATAGGATTTGGCCTGTCCGTAACTCAGTTGCTCCGAATATACCAGCCCGATATTGAGAAGCATACTTCCCACACCCAGTTCGTCCTGAAGATTTTCATAGCGGCCCAGGCTTTGCAGCATATTGGCTAATGCGAGCTGGTAATCACCGAGTGCCCAAAAAGCCACCCCAATTACTTTATAGGAATAGGCCTCCTGAACTTTATCCTCCAGCCTGAGTGCCAGGTTGAGGGCCTTGCGACCCACCTGCACCGATTGTGAGGGATCCACCGTCCACAACTCAAAACCGAGGTGATTCAACAGGATAAGGCTATCGTGAACGCCCAGATTTTCGCCCTGCAAAAGTACCCTGAGACTATCCACCTTATCTGCGGAAGCTCGCCCACCAAAGCTACCCAAGAACATGACCAGCAAAAGAAGAGGCTTTAAAGCCTTCATACTATAGAGGTTAAGATCAGGTAAAGATAGAATTTGGAAAAGTGCAAGAAGCTCTCTAACAGCTGAAAGAAAGCATCATGGCTGAAGCGTCATTGAACTCCAGCTATTGCCCT
>CAZNMG010000324.1:0-8564 GCA_964574075.1 uncultured Owenweeksia sp. | reverse complement strand
TTCACCAAAGGTCCTTTTGAAGAAAGGTTTTGCTGATAAAAGCAAATTGAACAAAAAGGTACATCAGCAGTATCTGGGGCCTTTTCCTGATAAGGCTTCCCGCAGAGGACTTTACACAATTGCCAAATCTTTACGAGGTTCTTCTGACTGGTACCAGGAGCAATGGCAACAACTGCATGTGCTGGAGAATAAGCCCTTCCTCATTCTTTGGGGGATGAATGACCAGTTTCTGAAACCGGAATTTCTCGAAAAGTGGCAGGCCAGATTTCCTTCGGCCCGGGTTCAAACTTTTGACTGTGGCCATTTTATACAGGAGGAGCAACCCGGGCTCTCGATTGCCGCTATCCGAAGATTTTTGAAATAGACCCTTTCACAAAGGTGCGATTACAACTGATTTGCTACAGGCATGTGATTCCGTTCTTTTAATTTTTCCAATAGTTTCCGTCACTCCACCGGTTGGCAAGAGTGGTAAAGATGACTACCGATACAGAACTCACCGGCATGAGGATGGCACATACCAGGGGACTTAATACACCTGTCACGGCAAAACCAATTCCCACTAAGTTGTACAGCAGGGAAAGTCCAAATGCATAGTAGATCACCTTGCGGTTCCGGTGGCTCAGGCGAATGAATTCTCCCAGTTTGCCAAAGGAATCCGCTATGAGTAATGCATCACTTGCAGGAAAGAAATTTACATTTTTCTCGCAAAGGCTTATCCCTACTTCACTTTGCTGGAGGGCCCCGGCATCATTGAGCCCGTCACCGATCATCAATACCTTTTCACCGCTACTTTGTAGGTTCTCCATGTATCGGAGCTTTTGATGAGGGGACTGGTTAAACTGCAGGGAAGCCCGCCTTCCGAAGATCTGCTGAAAACGATGATATTCGGCATCATTATCACCACTGAGAAGCGATAGCTTGAAATCATCGCCCAAAGATGTGAGCACTGCTTTAAGCTCTTTACGCACTTGCTGATGAAAACAGAAATAGCCCAGCATGCCACCATTCTTTTCAACGTAAACCGAGGTGGCTTGTGATTTATCTTTTTCTAAACCAACAAATGATGCTTTACCCATGCGATAATATTCTCCATTGAATTCCGCTGTAACCCCCTGGCCACTTGCTTCAATAAAGTTAACGGCTTCTGAAGCATCCGCCTGGTGTATCTGCAGAAATTCGAGCAACGGTTTCGCCAGTGGGTGCTGGGCGTTTTTAGCTACTGAGGCGATGGCAAGTTTTTCAGTATCCCGGAGGGGCTTCCCGTTCCAGTCAACCCGAATAGCTTCCTGTTGGGTAAGGGTACCGGTTTTATCAAATACAATATGGTTGATTTTCGCCAACCGGTTAAGAACATCCGCATTTTTTAAATAAAAGCCGTTTTGTCCAAACCTTCGCATCATGCTGCCCGAGGCAAAAGGCTCAGCCAGGGCGAGTGCACAGGGGCAGGCCACAATAAGCACCGCGGTAAAAACGGTAACGGCTTTTGACACATCAATAAAGGACCACACCACTGCAGAAGCTACAGCAACAAGAATGATAAGTGGTGTAAAATACCGGGAGAGTTTATCCGTAAAACCGCGGGATTTCTTGCGGCTGTTTTCCACAAAAACATCTTTGCTCCAAAGAGATGATAAGTAAGATTGATCTACCGTGGAAGTGAGCCTCAACTGAACAGCCCCGCCCTGTAGGCGGGCTCCGGCAAAGATTTTTTCGCCCCGCTTTTTAGTGAGAGGAATTGATTCTCCGGTTATATAGCTGTAATCCACCTGAGCCCGTGCACTTTCTAAAATGGCATCAGCTGGCAATATTTCGCCCTGCCGTACTACAATGGTATCCCCTTCGGCAAGATCGTCTACCGAAATACTCTTCTCATTACCATTCTTCAGGACCAGGTTTGCCGCGAGTGGAATAAATGAACGGAAGTCACGGTCGAAGGTGAAGTTTTCGTAGGTTTTTTGCTGATACCACTTCCCGATAAGGAGAAAAAAGAGAAGGCCTGTAAGGCTATCGAAGTAGCCGGGCCCGAGGCCACTAATAACCTCGTAAGCCGAACGCAGAAAAAGTACAGCTACTCCGAGAGCTATGGGTAAATCGATGCTCAAAACTCCTGCACGGAGCGATTTTGCAGCATTAATAAAATAATCCTTCCCGCTGAAGGCCACCACGGGTAAGCTGAAGGCCATCATCAGGTATCGGAAAAACTGGCGTAAACCTGCATCGGTACCATCGCTGGCATGGAGATACTCGGGCAGTGCCAGCAGCATGGTATTGCCAAAAAAGAATCCAGCCACTCCGAGCTGGATCAGTAGCATATTTCTCTGTTTTTTCTCCTGGCCTGCCTTTGTCTGGAAATCGGGAGGGTATCCGATATAATCGAGTAGGGTAGCCACCTGGGAAAGTTGAACGATATCACTCCGGAAGCTTATATGGGCCTGCTTTTTTGGAAAATGCACCTTTACTTCCAAAATTCCCTCTTCTATTTCAGGGAGGTTTTCCAAAAGGTAGATGCAACTGGAGCAGTGGATCTGGGGTAGGCGCAAGTTTACGCTACAATGGTGGCCATCCTCGAAAGTGAACTGGGCCTTCCGTATTTTGGGTTCATCCAGAAAGGCATACTTGGCTATATTAAGATGGCTGTGGCTGATGATTCGGCCTTTGCCGGCCAGCAATTCATCCACCACTTTACATCCGTAGCAACAGTATATTATTTTTGGATTATCACCATAAATGCGCTCCGTCAACGGTTGATGGCAGTGGGCACACTCTGTAATTGGCTCATGGGTTTTTTTCACGGTGGCAAAATTGTTACGCTGCCGGGGATGATAAAATGATTAAGATCAGTTTTGCGCCCGGCCATGCGGAAAAAGGCAAGTGAAAGTTTTTAAAGGCAGTTTTCTTAGCCAGGGCTGCTTATCTTCACCTTCAACTTCTTCTACATTATCAGAACAAAACCCTTCTTTTGCTGTACTTTACCCATTGAATAGGAACTGCAAAACAACCTTTTCAAAAATTTGAGGTCTGCACAAAATGGAAGCATCTTTTTTATTTATAAGATGAAATGCTACCCCTGCCTTAGATAAACATTGGAAAAACTTTAGTTTTGCTGTGAGTTTTATATTTTCACGAAAATTTTTTAATCAAACAAAGAGCAATGAAAAAAGCACTTTCGATCCTGGCTATTTTTGGTTTAGTAGCCTTTGGAACTGTTACCCTTTTTGCACAGGACGACACAGCGGAGACCACCCAGGCAGACGGTACTGATACTTCCGCAGCCCCAGCCACTACCCCCGACCCTACAACTGTTCAGGAGGATGCTGTGGACGCTGCCCCCGCAGGGGTGGATGATGAAGAAGTTCAGGAGGACAAGAACTTTCATCAGGTACTAAAGGAAAAATTTATTGAAGGGGATCCCGGCTTTATGGGAATTGTTCTTATTACCCTTATTTTGGGCTTGGCCATCTGCATTGAGCGCATTATTTACCTCAATATGGCTAGTCCCAACGCTAAAAAACTCCTTGATGAAATTGAAGCAGCCCTTCAAACCGGAGGTGTGGAAGCAGCCAAAGAGGTTTGCCGCAACACCCGGGGTCCGGTGGCCAGCATTTTTTACCAGGGCCTCGATCGGACAGAAGAGGGGATAGATGTGGTGGAAAAATCCATCATCTCCTATGGTTCGGTACAAATGGGACTTTTAGAGAAGAATGTTTCCTGGATATCCCTCTTTATTGCCCTTGCCCCGATGCTTGGTTTCATGGGTACAGTTATCGGTATGATTTACGCCTTTGATGCCATCGAAGCTGCAGGTGATATTTCTCCATCGCTGGTTGCCGGGGGTATTAAAGTTGCTCTTTTGACCACCGTATTCGGTCTTATCGTGGCCATCATACTGCAGATCTTTTACAACTATATTATTGCCAAGATCGATTCTATAGTTAACACCATGGAAGACGCTTCCATTTCTTTGATCGACCTGCTCATAAAGCACGAACATAATAAAGGAACCACCCTATGATAGATGTAGGAATTTACCTTACATACGCTCTGATCGCTATCTGTGTATTGGCAGTGTTAATATTTGCCGTAGCACGTATTGTTAGCCATCCTGAAGGTGCCAAAAGCGCACTCATCGGTATTGGGGGCCTGGTTGTGCTTGGAATTATCGCCTACTTTCTGAGTTCAGGAGCCGATGCCAATACAACCTACGCTGATCTTGAAGTAAGTGAAGGCACTTCGCGTATGGTGGGATCTGGTCTCCTCATCCTCTACATAGTGATGGGCCTTACGGTGCTCTCCATAATTTACGTTGAAATAACTCGTTTATTTAAGTAGAATGGCAAGGAATAAAAGAGAAATTTCGGAAATCAATGCAGGCTCAATGGCTGATATTGCTTTCCTGCTTTTGATCTTCTTCCTCGTTACCACCACCATGGATGTGGATGAAGGCATCAGCACAAAACTGCCTCCATGGCAACCTCACCTGGAGGAGCCACCACCCCCTATAAAGCAGAAAAACCTCTTTGTGGTTTTGGTAAATGCCAATAACCAGTTATTGGTGGAGGATGAATATATGTCCATTGAAGATCTTAGAGATGCGGCAAAGCGTTTCCTGGATAACAATGGTGACCGCACCTGCGAGTATTGCACCGGAGCTAATGATCCTTCCTCTTCGGACAATCCGCAAAAAGCGATCATCTCTCTTCAAAATGACCGGGGCACCTCCTATAAAACTTATATAGCCGTGCAGAATGAATTGGTGGCGGCCTATAATGAATTGCGGGAGGAACTGGCCCAGCGCCAGTATGGCGAGAGTTATGAAAACCTTGGTCCTTCGCAGATGGAACAGGTGCAGGAGGCTTATCCTCAGAAAATTTCCGAAGCAGAACCTTTAGATCTTTAAAGTATGGCACATAAGTTTAAGAAAAAAACAGGGGGTGGTACCCCGGCTATTTCTACGGCTTCCCTGCCTGATATTGTTTTCATGCTTCTCTTCTTCTTTATGGTTACCACCGTTATGCGGGAGGTAACACTATTGGTGGAGAATAAAAAGCCCAAAGCAACAGAGGTGAAAAAGCTCGAAAAGAAAAGTCTTGTTACCTACATTTATGTGGGTGAACCCAAACAGGCTTTTCAGGCGCAGGTAGGCGCAGAGCCCCGCATACAGCTTAATGATGCCTTTGCCCGTCTAAGCGAAATTCAGCCCTATGTTATTGAGGAGCGCAATGCTATTAATGAAGCGGAGCGTCCGTTAATGACGGTCTCAATAAAGGCTGACTCAGACGTGAAGATGGGGTTGATATCGGATATCAAGCAGGAACTGAGAAAAGCAGAAGCTCTTAAGATCAATTACTCCACCCGGAAGGGTGAAGTATTTGGGGATGATTAGAACTTCATCTGAATAAATTCTTTAAAACCTGGCAGGTTGTATCCTCGCCAGGTTTTTTTATTCCTCATTGTGCACCCTTTGCTCTTTTTCGCGGGTTAGTCGATACAGCAGAAAGAGCAATACCGCGAAGAGCAACATCCCCGGTAGTGCGTATTGTATCTGCCAGGTACCAGTAAGATCATTCAGTTCGGAGTAGGACATATCCCCGAAGTAGGATATTATGACAATGGTTCCATTATTTACAAGGTGCAAAATAACAGGAACCCATAATGAACCGCTCCACTCTTTTAAATAACCCAGTACTGCGCCAAGTGCCAGAATAGAAAGAAAGGTGTAGAACTGCTGGTGAAGTAGCGCAAAGAAAAATGCCGTTAGCCAAATTCCCAGGTGGCGGTTTCGAAGGGCTTTGTTCAATACGGGTTGAAGAGTTCCCCTGAAAAGGGTCTCCTCGCAAACAGCCGGCAGGATGGCCATAATGAGAAAGACCTCTATAAAATCTCCAAAGCTATCCATGCGAAGAAAAGCTTCTATTTGCTCTCCCATCAGCTCTTCGGTACTCTCAATTATTTCCTTTAGAAAAGCCAGAGACTGCGGCCAGTCAATAGACTTGCTAAGCCGGTAAAAAGCATCGGAAATAGTTGTTCCTGACAGCGCAAGAAGGATCAGCAGTACCACCACCAATCCGCTTCTGCGCGGAAAACTTTCGATACCCAGAAACGCCCCCGGAGTGGGAGAAAAAAGGTAAGCACCAAAAAGCCCCGGCACCAGAAATACCCCAAGGGTGGTAAAGCCTTGCAGGTATTTTAGTACTTCGATGCTAAGTTCGTTGTAGGGGGCCCGCATAAGGTCAGGGATATCACTTACCTCAACCGGAAAGAACAAGGTGGCCGACATTAATCCAAGTACGGAAAAGAAGACTGCTCCTCCCAACACGAGAAAGATCAACATCATAAATTGCATCCAGGGACCTGACTCGCTGAAACTCCCTCTCATATTTCCGCCATTTTGGTATTTCTTAATTTTGCCAAAAATAGAACATCAGTGGTAAGGATTGATAATATTGAAGTAGGAGAGTTTCCGCTGCTTTTGGCACCCATGGAGGATGTGAGCGATCCACCGTTCAGGGCGCTCTGTAAAAAGCACGGTGCAGATGTGATGTACACTGAATTTATTTCCAGTGAGGGCCTCATTCGCGATGCTGCTAAAAGCGTGCAGAAGCTCGATATTTTTGAATACGAACGGCCCGTAGGCATCCAGATCTTTGGCAGCGAAATAGACTCCATGCGCGAGGCGGCTGCCATTACCGAAGCGGCCAACCCTGATATTATTGATATCAACTACGGCTGTCCCGTAAAGAATGTAGCCTGTAAAGGTGCCGGGGCAGGTATCCTTCAGGATATCCCTAAAATGGTGAGCATGACGGCCGAAATTGTAAAGGCTGTGAATAAACCGGTAACGGTAAAAACACGCCTGGGCTGGGACGAAGACACTAAATATATTGTTGAGGTAGCTGAGCGCCTTCAGGATGTGGGCATTAAGGCCATATCTATACATGGCCGTACCCGCAAGCAGATGTACAAGGGCGAGGCGGACTGGAGCCTGATTGCCCAGGTGAAGAACAATCCGCGAATCCATATTCCGGTATTTGGCAATGGCGATGTGGACAGCCCTGAGAAAGCGTTGGAAATGAAGCAGCGCTATGGAGTGGATGGCATTATGATTGGCCGGGCGAGTATTGGCTATCCGTGGATCTTCAATGAAATAAAGCACTTTTTGCAGACGGGGGAGAAGCTGGCCCCACCCACTATTGCGGAGCGTTGTGAAGCTGCACGCCAGCATTTTAAAATGGCCCTGGAATGGAAAGGTGAGCGCGTTGGAATTCATGAAACGCGTAGGCATTACACCAATTATTTCAAGGGGCTTCCCAATTTTAAGCCTTACCGGACGGCCCTGGTCACTTCGGAGGATGCCAATGAGATTCTGGATATCCTTACCCTTATCGAATCCGAATTTGCCGGCCAGAACATTTTGGTGGCCTGAGAAAACTAATCGGCTATCCGGGTAATAAGATTGAGGGTGAGCCTTCGGGAAGTGAGCCAGGAAGATACACTGCAAAGAATGCCCACGGTGCACAGTACCAGCAAAATATCCTGCAGTTTAAGTACCACCGGGTAGGCTTCCACCACATAACCCTGGCCCAGGCTGAGCCATCCGAAGTATTGCTGTCCAAGGACCAAAATCACTCCGGCCGCGAGGCCTGTAATCGCGCCCAGGCCACTGATATAAAGTCCTTCCTTAAAGAATATGGTGCGCAGGGTGCCCAGGTCAGTACCCATTGCCCAGAGCGTACGCAGGTGATCCTTTTTATCAAGCATCATCATGCTTAGGCTACCCATAATAGTAAAGGTGGCAATCGTAAGTATGAGTGCAAATACCAGAAAGGTGAAGAGGCTTTCACTTTTCATTACCTTCATAAATACCGCTTGTTGCTGCTCGCGGTTTTCCACTATAAAGTTTTCACCCAAAAAATCCTGAAGGGATTGCTGTACGCGATCGCCATTTGCACCGGGAGCTAGTTTCACTTCTATGGCACTCATCCTGCCGGGTTGGTTCAGTAGTTTTTGTACAAACTTCAATCCCGTAAGGGCATACTGCTCATCAAACTCCGGCTGAACGCTGAATATAGCTGTGGGATATATCAACTCCGATGAAAAAGCATTGGTAAAGTCACTGGCGGTAGCCCCGCTTCGTGGAACAAAAACAGAAACCGGTTCTTCAAATGAAATGCGCCCGTAACCCAGGTAATAGCTGACCCCGGCCCCCAGAACAGCAGCCGGAATTTCTTCACCTATTTCCGTTTGGTAGTTGCCATGCGTAATGGCATCGGTAATTTGCGTCACTCGGGGGAAATTTTCATCTATCCCTTTAAGAGTGCCGATATGTTCCTTATCCTGGTAAGTGAACAACACCCGCTCTTCCAGTACTTGCGAATATTGGGCTACTCCTTCTGCTTCGCTCAGGTGGCGGGTAAGATCTTCATTAGGCTGAAAGTATTTTCCGCTAACCGGCTTTATTTTAAGGTCAGGATCAAACGTTTGGTAAAAACCGGAAACCAATTGCTCCAAACCATTAAAGGCGCTCAATACAATGATGAGGGCTAAAGTACCGACCAATATTCCCA
>CAZNMG010000323.1:0-3588 GCA_964574075.1 uncultured Owenweeksia sp. | reverse complement strand
AAGGATAAGGTCTTTATCAATACGCGGCACATAATAAAAGCCGCTCACAAAAGCATGGGATGAAAGTTTGGCCAGGTTGTGATAGCCTGCCTTGGTCTTTGCCAGGAAAACCACTTGATAGCCGTTGTCCTTAACGGATTTGTCGGTGTGGTTGCGACAAACATAAAACTCACAACCTACGATGGGTTTAATATCATTAGCCAGCGCCTGCTGCACAAAATGAAAAGCTCCGTACAGATTGGCGAAATCCGTCATGGCCACAGCGGGCATATTACTGGCTTTGGCGCGGGCAATTAGCCCAGGAATGTCACTCGTGGCCTGCAGGATAGAGTACTGCGTATGCACGTGAAGGTGTACAAATGAGGCGTCCGCACTAATTTCAATCCTTTCCTCGGCCTGCCGGGCACCGGCACTTTCCTCGGCCAGTTTGCGTGCCAGCTCTTTAAAACTGTCTACTTTGATACCGAGAGGCCGAACTACAGAAGGGTTCTTTACCCGGAAGGACTCCCGCATCCCCGGTGTCCAGCCCAGGCGATCATCACTAAAAATATTTTGACGAATACATTCGAGAAAAGCGCGACTTGTAGCTTCCACATCAGCGGCCGCGTTGTGTGCTTCGGCAAAATCTTCATTGAAGAGGCGTTGGTATAGTTCGGTGAGCTTTGGCATTTTAAAACCTCCACCCTTTCCTCCGGCCAGTTGACAGAAGTTGCGTGTTTCCTCGCCCGTGTCAATCTTCGGAAGGTTTTCCAGAAGGTTTGCCTCTTCCATCCTGAGATACTCACATCCCAGAATATTGATATCAAACTGAATGTTATGGCCTACGAGGAAACTGCTCTTTTTTACAGCCTCACTGAATGCCTGCATTGCCTCTTCAAGTGGCACCCCGTAATGGCTGGCCACTTCTGTGGTAATGCCGTGAACCTTTGCCGCATTAAAGGGAATATCAAAACCGTCAGGCCTTATGACAAAGTTCTTTACCTCCACCAGGCTGCCATCGGGGTTGTGAAGCTGCCACGCGACCTGCACGGCACGGGGCCAGTTTTCAAAATCGGTAAGAGGCGCATCTTCGCGAATAGGGAGGCCGGTAGTTTCGGTATCAAAGATTAGGAACACTGACAGTCAGGGGTTTAAATTTACAAAGTCAAAAGCCTAAAGTTAGAAACTTCAGCCATGAAAAAGGCTCCTGTTAATAACGATTGAAAAGTTGATTTTTGCACAGGAATAAATCAGAAAGGTGAAAGCTGCTTATCCCAAAACGGGGCCCTGCCCTCAGATCTCGGGGATTTGGATCCTGTTTTGAATAAAATAAAGCCTGAACACCAGCGAACCAACTATTTCCCTATCTTCGCGCCCTCATTTTTTACATTAATTAACCGGGTCAGTGTACCCTTTTAAAACAATTAATCTCTATGGCAACAAGAATAAGATTGCAACGCCACGGCCGTAAAGGTCATCCCATTTTTCACATTGTAGTAGCTGACAGCCGCGCCAAGCGCGATGGCCGTTATATTGAGCGTTTGGGAATTTATAACCCCAACACCAATCCCGCTACAATTGACATCAACTTTGACAAAGCAGTTGACTGGGCAATGAAAGGGGCTCAGCCTTCAGATACCGCACGCGCGATCCTCGGCTACAAAGGAGTTTTGATGAAAAAGCACCTCTTGGAGGGTGTGAAAAAGGGTGCCTTTGACGATGCCGAGGCCGAAAAGAGATTTGACGCCTGGATGGAATCCAAGGCTCAGAAGATCGAAGGCAAGAAAGAAAATCTCACCAAGAAACAACAGGAAGCCCGGGCGAAGGCATTGGAAGCCGAAGCAGCAGCAAACAAGGCCCGCGAAGAGGCACTAGCCGCGGCAAATGCTCCCGCTCCCGAAGAAACCGCTGAAGAAACCACCGAGGCCAGTGCCGAAGGTGTGGAAGTGGAAGATCGCGGGGAAGTGGAAGCCAGTGCCGATGTAAAGGCTGATGAAGGAGTGGATCCTGCTCCCGAAGCTGAAGCCAAGGAAGAGCCTAAAGCGGAAGCAAAAACTAAGGAGGAACCTAAAGCTGAGGCTAAGGAAGAACCCAAGGCTGAGGCAAAAACTAAGGAAGAGCCTAAAGCTGAAGCGAAAGAAGAAGCTCCTGAAGAAAAAGAGGAAGAGAAAAAAGGCGAATAACCTTTGCGTAAGGAAGACTGCTTTTACCTGGGCCACATAAGCCGTAAGCACGGCCTTAAAGGCGAAGTGATCGCAGTATTCGACACGGATCAACCTCAACGTTATCAAAATCTGGAATCAGTTTTCGTGGAACTCCACGGTGAACTGGTTCCTTTTTTTATTCAGGAAATGGCCACTAACTCCAAAGGCCACTTCATTCTCGACTTTGAAGATGTTGGAGCCGGAGAAGCCGACCGCCTTCTCGATCGGGAGTTGTATCTCCCATTGGATTTCCTGCCGCAACTTTCAGGAAAGGCCTTTTACTATCACGAGGTGATCGGCTTCAGAATGATAGACCGTGTTGCTGGTGACATCGGCATATGCTCAGAAATCATTGAAAGTAGCGCCCAGCCAATATTTCGAATCAAAGAGGGCGAAACAGAGATCCTTGTTCCGGCTGTGGATGAATTCATAATATCGATTGATCGCGAAAAGGAAGAGATCCACCTGGATTGCCCGGAGGGATTGATTGACTTGTATCGTAGGGCGGAATAATTTGGTCTTCGTGATTGATAAGCTTCATCCAGCCACCCCTGCCCCTCCTTTCTAAGGAGGGGAAAGATTCAGACTAGGAATCTATTATCTTCGATTTCGCACCTAAATTTACCCGATTCAAATTTTCAAATCTTCGAATTTCGAATATTTCAAAGCCATGCAACCCTTCCGCTTCAAGCAGTTTTCCGTAGCACACCACCGTTGCGCCCATAAGGTAGGCACTGATGGGGTACTGCTGGGCGCCTGGGTAAAAGCTGAGAATCCCAAAACCATTCTGGATGTGGGCACCGGTAGCGGAGTGATTGCCCTGATGCTGGCGCAACGCTTTCCCGAAGCACAGATCACAGCAATTGAAATGGATCACGACTCTGCTGAACAGGCAAAAGAAAATGCAGCCTCCTCCCCTTTTGCCGAAAGGATCCAAATTCGCTGCGGGGATTTTTTACAGCACCTTTTCAGGGATGAGTTTGATCTCATTGTAAGTAACCCTCCTTTTTTTAAGGGAAATACCTCTTCGGGGAAACCGCCACGCGACCGGGCACGGCATGAGCAACATCTTCCGCATGAGCCTTTCATAGCTAATGTTTGTTGCCTTTTATCCCCAGGTGGAACTTTTGCCCTCATCCTTCCCAAAGAAGAAGGAGAGCAGTTTATTGAGCAGTGTTCCTCCAGCCTCTTCCTTCAACGGCAGACCTCGGGAAAGGGATCACCCACTTCCCCAATAAAAAGGTTTCTACTGCAGTTTGGAAAAGAACCTGCCTTGCTCCAAAAAGATAGCCTGACCTTGCGTAATGATGAAGGCAGCTTCAGCCAGACATACCGCGAACTCACGCGGGACTTTTATCTAAATTTCTAACTTCGCCCTGGCTCAGCTTATGAGTCATAACCTGCG